>DASPMK010000465.1:0-21758 GCA_035627075.1 Azospirillaceae bacterium | reverse complement strand
AGAAGCAGGTCTGCATGATGGTATTGATACGGCGCCCCATGCCGTTGGCCTGGGCGACGCGAGCGGCGTCGATCGAATAGACCTTGAGCTTCTTCTCGATGATCTGCGCCTGCACCTCGCGCGGCAGCTTGTCCCAGACCTGATCGGCGGGGTACGGCGCGTTCAGCAGCAAGGTGGCGCCGGGGGCAGCCACGTCGAGCACGTCCACCTTGTCGAGGAAGACGAACTGGTGGACGGCGACGAAACTGGCCTGCCGGATCAGATAGGTGGAGCGGATCGGCCGGCGCGAGAAGCGCAGATGCGACGTGGTGATGGCACCGGACTTCTTTGAGTCGTACACGAAGTACGCCTGACCGAAGACATCACTCTCGTCGCCGTCCTCGGGGTCACCTTCCGAGATGATCTTGATGGAGTTCTTGTTGGCGCCGACCGTGCCGTCCGAGCCCAGACCGAAGAACACGGCACGAACCACGTCGTCGGGCTCGATGTCCAGGTGGTCGTTCCAGTCCAGTGACAAATGGGTAACGTCGTCCTTGATGCCGATGGTGAAGCGGCGCTTCGGGCTGGTCTTCGTCAATTCCTCGAAGACCGCCTTGACCATGGCCGGCGTGAATTCCTTCGACGACAGGCCGTAGCGCCCGCCGATGATGCGCGGCATGGCCTTGAAGCGCGGCAGGTCGCCGCTGACCGATTCGTGGAACGCCGCCACCACGTCCAGGTGCAGCGGCTCGGCCATCGCGCCCGGTTCCTTGGTGCGATCGAGCACGGCGATGGAGGTCACCGTCTCCGGCAGGGCGGTGATAAGGGCTGCGGCTGGGAAGGGCCGGTAGAGGCGCACCTTCAGCACGCCGACCTTTTCACCCTGGGACAGCAGCCATTCCACCGTTTCATGCGCCGTATCGGCACCCGAGCCCATGAGGATGATGACCCGTTCGGCCTGCGGATGGCCGACGTAATCAACGAGACCGTAGCGCCGGCCGGTGAGCGCGGCGAACCTGTCCATGGTGTCGGCGACGACCTCGGGGCAGGCGTCATAGAACGGATTGCACGCCTCGCGCGCCTGGAAGAACACGTCCGGGTTCTGCGCCGTGCCGCGGATCACCGGCTTCTCCGGCGTCAGCGCCCGCTCGCGGTGCGCCGTCACCAGTTCCTGGTCGATCATGGCGCGCAGGTCGGCGTCGGACAGGTGCTGGATGCGCGCGATCTCGTGGCTGGTACGGAAGCCGTCGAAGAAATGCAGGAACGGCACCCGCGCCTTTAGGGTTGCGGCATGGGAGATCAGCGCGAAGTCGTGCGCCTCCTGCACCGACGAGGCCGACAGCATGGCGAAGCCGGTCTGCCGACAGGCCATCACGTCCTGGTGGTCGCCGAAGATCGACAGCGCGTGGCTGGCCAACGTACGCGCCGCCACATGCATGACGAAGGGCGTCAGCTCGCCGGCGATCTTGTACATGTTGGGGATCATCAGCAGCAGGCCCTGGCTCGCCGTAAAGGTCGTGGCGAGGGAACCGGCCTGAAGGGCGCCGTGAACAGCGCCGGCGGCACCGCCTTCGGACTGCATCTCCACCACCTGCGGCACCTGGCCCCAGATGTTGGTCTTACCGTGACCGGCCCATTCGTCCGCCAGTTCACCCATCGTCGAGGACGGCGTGATCGGGTAGATGACGATAACTTCGTTGAGACGGTGGGCGACCGAGGCCACGGCCTCGTTGCCATCGACGGTAACCGCGCTGCCGGTATTCGGATCGGCTGACATGATGAGCTAGCGATCTCCCTGACGGTGCGCGGGCCGCGGAGCGGGTCTAGCCTTGCCGGCCGGGCAACCGTTGACCAGAGTTATGAGTTAAGGCGTAGGCCCTATGTTAAGGCCAAGTCACAAAATTCGGCATTGACGTGGATCAGCGGCGGGTGCGCAACGAAAAGGTCTCGGTGAGCCGCGCTTGCCACCAACTCGAGCAGGCGCGCCCCATCATTAACCGGATACGGGTTAACCGACCCCAGTTTGACTGAAACGCGGTTAATTCAACCCGCCAGCCAACCCCCTGACTGGTTACGCCGCAACCAGAGCGACGCCCCCGAGGCTCATGGCGAAACCGGCGCCACGCACGACCCACTGGGCGACGCCCTCGCGGGCGAAGCGGGCAACCACCACGGCGGCCACGCCGGTGGCGTGCAGGAGCGCGGTCGACAGGGCGAAGCCCAGCGCGTAAAGCACCGGGGCTGCGGCCGTCGGCATCTCGGCGCCGTGGGCGCCGCCGTGGAAGAGCCCGAAGCCGCCGACGATGGAAAGGCAGAGCGCCAGCGGGAAGCGGGCCTGGACGGTGATCAGGGCGCCCAGCGCCACCACCGAACCGGCGATGCCCAACTCGACCTGCGGCAGCTCAACGCCCGACATACCCAGGGCGCCGCCAAGAATCATCGAGGTCACGAACGCCAGGGGCAGCGTCCAGAACGCCTGGCCGCCGCGCTGGGCCGCCCACAGCCCGACCGCGATCATGGCCAGCAGGTGATCCCAGCCACCCACCGGATGGGCGAACCCATGGGCGAAGCCGTATCCTTCGGCGCCGAAAGTGTGAGCGAACGCGGCTTGCGGCACCAGCGCCAAAGCCGCCACCAGTCCGGCAAGACGCAACGCGGAAACCTTCATCGGAAAACTCCTTATGAAAAAGCCCTTACGGATGGCTTCTGACTCCCCCGAAGCGCATCGGGCGCACTTTTGGATACCCCTACCAAAAAAGGGGTTGTCCGGTCGCCGGACATAATGACACGGTTCGCTTAGCCAACGAAAGTCCGCGTGCGCTTTGCCCGCCTCCGACCTTCAGGGTAGAGTCGACACGCGTGTCGGTTCGGTTCGGGAGAGATTGCTTATGTGTACCGTGTGCGGATGCAGCCACGACGAGGATCACGACCATCACCACGGCGACCATCACCACGGGTCTGATCACGAGCACGAGCACATGGCGGCCGACGGCACCGTGGTCCGGCATCGCCACGGCCCTGACGCCATCCGCTTGGACCAGGGGACGGCGGGTGCCGAGGTGGCGGGCATGAGCCAGAGCCGGCTGGTCAGGATCGAACAGGATATCCTGGCCAAGAACGCCAACTTCGCCCGCGTCAACCGCCAGCTTTTCACCGCCACCGGCGTGCTCTCGCTGAACCTGATGTCCTCGCCCGGTTCGGGCAAGACGACGCTGTTGACCCGTACGCTGACCGACCTCAAGGGCCATCACCCCATGGCGGTGATCGAGGGCGACCAGCAAACCAGCTTCGACGCCGAACGAATCCGCGCCACCGGTACCCCGGCCATCCAGATCAACACCGGCAAGGGCTGCCACCTGGACGCCCAGATGGTAACCCAGGCGGTGGGGCGGTTGGGGCTGGACGCCGGGTCGGTGCTGTTCATCGAGAACGTCGGCAACCTCGTCTGTCCCGCCGGCTTTGATCTGGGCGAGGCGGCCAGGGTGGTGGTGCTGTCGGTGACCGAAGGTGAGGACAAGCCTTTGAAATACCCCGGCATGTTCGCCGCCGCCGACCTCCTGTTGGTCAACAAGGTGGACCTGCTGCCGCACCTGGCCTTCGACACGGCGCGGATGATCGACTTCGCCCGCCGGGTCAAGCCGACGCTGGAAGTGCTGGAGGTTTCCGCCACCACCGGCCAGGGTATGGACCGCTGGTACGCCTGGATCGAGGCCGGGCTGACCAAGATGCAGGGGTGACCGCCACCGTGGAGCGCCGGCGCATCCGGGTGCGCGGGTTGGTGCAGGGGGTGGGCTTCCGCCCCTTCGTCTACGCGCTGGCCCACGACTTCCGCCTGTCCGGCTGGGTGCTGAACGACGCCGCCGGGGTGCTGATCGAGGCGGAAGGAACCGACACCGCCGCCTTCATCCATGCCCTTCAGGATCGTCCGCCGCCACTGGCCCGCATCGAGTTCATCGAGGTGGAGCCCGCGCCACCGCGAGGCGATATCGGCTTCACCATCCGCGACAGCGACGTCTGCGGCCCGGTCACCACCGCCATCACCGCCGACGCCGCCGTATGCCCGGCCTGTCTGGCCGAACTGTTCGACCCGGCCGACCGGCGCTACCGCTATCCCTTCCTCAACTGCACCCACTGCGGGCCGCGCTATACCATCACCCGGCGCTTGCCCTACGACCGGCCGCAGACCAGCATGGCCGGCTTCCCGCTGTGCGAGCATTGCGCGGCCGAATACCACGATCCGGCAGACCGCCGATTTCATGCCCAGCCAACCTGCTGTCCGGCCTGCGGCCCGCGCCTGTCGATGCCGGTGGAAGACGTTCTGGCACACTTGAAGGCGGGCCGAATCGTTGCCATCAAGGGGTTGGGCGGCTTTCACCTCGCCTGTGACGCCACCAACGCCCAAGCCGTGGACCGCCTTCGAACGGTGAAGCAGCGGGACGGCAAGCCGTTTGCGATCATGGTGGCGAACGTGGCCAGCGCCCGGCGTTACGGGGATTCGGGGGCGGCCGAAGAAAAGCTGCTGACCGGAGTGGAACGGCCGATCGTGTTGCTGCGCCGCCGCCCTGCCTCATCGCTCGCGCCCGCCATCGCTCCCGATCTGGCGTGGCTGGGGGTGATGCTGCCCTATACTCCCCTGCATCATCTGCTGTTCCACGAGGTCGCCGGCCGTCCCGCCGGCACGGCATGGCTGGACGCGCCGCAGGATCTCACCCTGGTGATGACCAGCGCCAATCCCGGCGGCGAACCGCTGTGCATCGATAACGCCGAGGCCCACCGCCGCCTGGACGGCATCGCCGACGTGATCGTCGACCACGACCGCGCCATCGTCATTCGCGCCGACGATTCGGTCGTGCGGATGGTGGCCGGCGCGCCGGCCTTCCTGCGGCGGGCGCGCGGTTACGTGCCGGTGCCGATCCGCCTGCCGCGCGCGGTGCCGAGCGTGCTGGCCGTTGGTGGTCACCTCAAGAGCACGGTGTGCGTGACGCGCGGACGCGATGCCTTCCTGTCGCAGCACGTCGGCGATCTGGACAACGCCGCCACCCTGGCCTTCCTGGAAGAGACGGTAGAGCACCTCCTCCACGTCCTCCAGATTACGCCGGAGCGGGTGGCCCACGACCTGCACCCGGATTTCCAGTCCACCCGCTTCGCCCAGTCCCTGGGCATCCCCTGTGTGCCGGTGCAGCACCATCATGCTCATGTGGCGGCGGTGGCGGTCGAGCACGGTGTCGAGGGGCCGTTGCTGGGGCTGGCGCTCGACGGCTTCGGCCTGGGCGGCGACGGTAGCTCGTGGGGTGGCGAGATGCTGCTGGTGGATGGCCCCAAGGTCGAGCGGCTGGGCCATCTCGCCCCGCTGGCCCAGCCGGGCGGCGACATGGCGGCGCGCCAACCCTGGCGCATGGCGGCGGCGGTCCTGCATCGCCTGGGCCGGGCCGAGGAGATCGTGCCCCGTTTCTCGCGGTATGGGCCGGCGGCCGGCGTGCGGCAAATGCTCGACAAGGGACTGAATGCCCCCCTCACCTCCTCCTGCGGGCGCTGGTTTGATGCCGCCTGCGGCCTGCTGGGAGTACGGGCGGTGGCGGGCTTCGAAGGCGAGGCGCCGATGGCGCTGGAGTCCCTGGCTCACGCGCCGCGTGTTCTGGAAGGCGGCTGGACCATCCATGATGATGTTTTGGACTTCGTGCCGCTCTTTGAGCGTTTGTGCCGGATCAATGCCGACGAGGGTGCCGATCTGTTTCATGGCACCTTGATCGCCGCGTTGATCGACTGGACACTGCCGGTGCTGAACGAACATCGATCGACGATGGTGGCGCTGTCCGGCGGCTGTATAATGAACGCCGTGCTCGCAGAAGGGCTGACGACGGGCTTTGCCCGAGCCGGCGTCACCGCGCTGCTGCCCCGGCAGGCGCCGGCCAACGATGGCGGCCTGAGCCTGGGTCAGGCCTGGGTCGCGGCTCTCTCCTGAGGTGAGGTTTCGTCCATGTGTCTTGCCATCCCCGCCCGTATCGTTGACATCCAGGAGGACGACCGGGGAACGGTCAATCTGGGCGGCGTGAGGGTCCCGGTGTCGCTGGCGCTGATCGAGGAGCCGCGGTTGGGCGACTATGTGATCGTCCACACCGGCTACGCGCTGTCCAAGCTTGACCCGGCGGAGGCCGAGCGCACCCTGGCGTTGATGGCCGAGGCCGGCATCACCACCGCCCACCCGGAGGGGGCGGCATGAAGTATGTCAATGAATTCCGCGACGGCAACATCGCGCGCGGCCTTGCCGCCGCCGTCGTCGCCGAGACGCAGCCGGGCCGCGTCTACAAGATCATGGAGTTCTGCGGCGGCCATACCCATTCCATCTGCCGCTATGGCCTGGAAGACCTGCTGCCCGGCAATGTGGAACTGATCCACGGCCCCGGCTGCCCGGTGTGCGTGCTGCCGATCGGCCGGCTGGATCAGGCTATCGCGCTGGCGCGGCGGCCCGAGGTGATCCTGTGCGCCTTCGGCGACATGATGCGCGTGCCGGCATCCGACCGCTTGAGCCTGATGAAGGCCAAGGCGGAAGGGGCCGACATCCGCATTGTGATGGGCTCGGCCGAGGCGTTGCGACTGGCCCGCGAGAACCCGGCGCGCGAGGTGGTGTTCTTCGCCATCGGCTTCGAGACCACCACGCCGCCCACCGCCGTGGCGGTAAAACAGGCGGTGGGGTTGGGTCTCGCCAACTTCTCGGTGCTGTGCAACCATGTGATGACGCCCCCGGCCATCCAGGCGATCCTGGATGCCGAGGATCAGGGGGGCGTGCGCATCGACGGTTTCGTCGGCCCCGGCCACGTCTCGACCATTATCGGCACCGCGCCTTACGAGCCGTTCGCCGCCAAGTACCGCCGCCCCATCGTGGTGTCGGGCTTCGAGCCGCTGGATATCCTGCAATCGCTGCTGATGCTGGTGCGCCAGATGAACGATGGCCGATCGGAGGTGGAAAATCAGTTCAGCCGCGCCGTGAGCGCGCAAGGCAACCGCAAGGCCCAAGCGATCTGCGAGGAAGTGTTCGAATTGCGCCCCTCCTTCGAGTGGCGCGGCCTCGGCACCCTGCCCGACAGTGCGCTGACCCTGCGCGAAGCCTATGCCGCGTTCGATGCCGAGCGGCGCTGGCAGATCGCTTACGCGCCGGTTCCCGACCACAAGGCGTGCGCCTGCGCCGACATCGTGCGCGGCCTGAAGAAGCCCACCGACTGCAAGGTCTTCGGCACCGCCTGCACACCCGACAGCCCGGTGGGCTCGTGCATGGTGTCGCCGGAGGGCGCCTGCGCCGCCTATTACCTCCATGGCCGTTTCCGCGACGCGAAGGTCGGGTGATTCATCATGTCCCAACGTCCCTTGTTCCCCCGCAAGCTCGATCTGGAAAACGGCCGCGTCGACATGAGCCACGGTGCCGGCGGCAAGACCATGGCGCAACTGGTCGAGGAATTATTCGTTGCTTCGTTCGATAACCCATGGCTGGCGCGACGCAACGATCAGGCCTCGGTGGAGATGCCGGCCGGGCGGCTGGTGATGACCACCGACTCGTACGTCGTTTCACCGCTGTTCTTCCCCGGCGGCGACATCGGTTGCATGGCGGTCCACGGCACGGTCAACGACCTTGCCATGGCCGGCGCGAAGCCCCTGTATCTGACGGCCGGCTTCATTCTGGAGGAAGGTTTTCCGCTCAAGGATCTGAAGCGCATCGTCGACAGCATGGCCGATGCGGCCCGCGCGGCCGGTGTCGCCATCGTCACCGGCGATACCAAGGTGGTGGAGCGCGGCAAAGGCGACGGGGTGTTCATCAACACCGCCGGGATCGGCGTGGCGCCGGCCGGCGTCAACCCGTCGGGCGAGCGGGCGCGGCCGGGCGACGTCATCCTGGTCAACGGTCCCATCGGCGATCATGGCGTCGCCATCATGGCCAGCCGCGAGAATCTCAGCTTCGAAACCTCCATCCGGTCCGACACCGCCGCTCTCAACACCCTGGTGGCGGCGATGGTCGAGGCGGTGCCCGATATCCATGCGCTGCGCGACCCCACCCGCGGCGGACTCGCCACGACCTTGAACGAGATCGCTCATCAATCCGGCGTCGGCATGGTGCTGCGCGAGGCCGACATCCCGGTGCGGGCGGAGGTGGTTGCTGCCTGCGAACTGCTGGGCCTCGACCCGCTCTATGTCGCCAACGAAGGCAAGCTGCTGGCGATCTGCGCCGCCGAGGACGCCGACCATCTGCTGGCGGTGATGCGCGCCCACCCGCTGGGGAGCGAGGCCGCCCGCATCGGATGGATCACCACCGATCCCCACCACTTCGTGCAACTGGAAACCCGCTTCGGCGGCCGCCGCATCGCCGACTGGCTGACCGGCGAACAACTCCCCCGGATCTGCTGATTCGAAGGCCCGCTTTCCAGAGAGGCGGGCCTCTTTCAAAATAAATCCCTGTAATCTTTATGAGAAACGGAGCGATTACCCCGTTTGATCGCTTAATCTCGCGCCTCCCCTCGGCCTACTGTCGGATTACGTCTTAAGAGCAAGACCGCGCAAGGACCCACCCCTGGTGGGACCCTGCCCGCGTTTCGAACAGCATCGAGGGAATTCAGCATGTATTGCCACGACATGACGCGCCGCATCCTTGCGCGCGACGGGCGGTAATTGGTCGGCGCTTTGGATTCTTCCCAAAATACCACCTGCTTTTTCAAGAGAATTTCCGAGATCAACCTTCCAGCTGAGCGGCTGTTGGTACATAGCCGGGCTGGAGGATCTCGCCGGCCAAAAAGGATGGCGACGTGACCGATCCCAATACCTTGCGTCTTACCGAGGTTGAACGCTACGAGGGACTGGAAACCCTCGCCGCCCTTCCCGCCGTCCCCCTGCATCGCAGCCGCCTGAAGCGTGCCTTCGACGTGGCGGGAGCGCTGGGCATGCTGGTGCTGTTCGGCCCGCTGATGCTGGCGATCGCTTTCCTGATCCGGCTCGACGGCGGCCGGTCCACCTTCGGCCACCGCCGCATCGGGGCCGACGGAAAGCCGTTCACCTGCTGGAAGTTTCGCTCCATGGTGCTGAACGCCGACGCGGTATTGCGCGACCTGCTGGCGCGCGACCCACAGGCCCGCGCCGAATGGGAGCGCGACTTCAAGTTGCGCAACGACCCGCGCGTGACGAAGATCGGCGCTTTCCTGCGCAAGTCCAGCCTGGACGAACTTCCGCAGATTTTCAACGTGCTGAAGGGCGAAATGTCGATCGTCGGCCCGCGCCCGATCGTGGTGGACGAGGTGCCGCGCTACCGGGACTCCTTCGCCTATTACAAGATGTGCCGCCCCGGCCTGACCGGCCTGTGGCAGGTCAGCGGCCGCAACGACACCGGCTACGAACGGCGCGTCGCCCTGGACGTCGCCTATGTGCGCACGTGGTCCCTCTTCACCGACATCCTGATCATCCTGAAGACGGCCTGGGTGATGGTCCGCGGCCTCGGCGCGTACTGACCGTTTTCCACCGTACTCCCGCCTTTATTGAAAGGGTCTGATGTGAAGATCGCCCTGATCGATCCCTCCATGTTCACCTGGCCCTATGACAGCGAGTTGGCGACGGGCCTGCGCACGCTGGGCCACGAGGTGCGCCTTTACGGCCGCCCCGTCGGCCCGAAGGAAGGGGGGGCCGGCGATCCGCTTCTGGTTCCCCATTTCTACCGCTGGCTGGGGCGGGCCGAGAGGTTGCCGAAACCGGTGGTGCGCGTGCTGAAAGGGTTGGCGCACGCCGGTGGCCTCGTCCGGTTGGTGGCCGACCTCAAGGCGTGGGCGCCCGACGTCATCCATTTCCAGTGGGCGCCGCTGCCAATGGTGGACCGGCTGTTCCTGCCGGCCCTGAAACGCATCGCCCCGGTGGTGCTGACGGTCCACGATTCCAATCCGTTCAACGGCAACCCCAGTTCCCGGCTCCAGAGCCTGGGCGCCCACGCCATCCTGGGTGACGTCGACCGGCTGATCGTTCACACCGCCCAGGCGGCGGGACGACTGATCCGACTAGGCATCCCGGAGGCGCGCATCGCCTGTATCCCGCACGGCCTGCTGCACGCCGGCCCGGCACCCGATGCCAGCTATCCGGCCAACGACGACGGCCGGGTGGTTCTGCTGCAGTTCGGCAAAATCAAACCCTACAAGGGCGTGGACGTGCTGATTCGCGCGGTAGGCCTGTTGCCGCCCGAGGTGCGCCGCCGCGCCCTGGTCAAGGTGGTGGGCAAGCCGGAAATGGACATGGCCCCGCTGAAGTCTCTGGTGGATGAATTGGGCGTGGCCGACGCCGTCGAGTTCACCTTGGGCTTCATCCCGGACGAGGCCATGATGGACCTGTTCCGGGAAAGCGCCGCCGTCGTCTTCCCCTACCGCGACATCGACACCTCGGGCGTGTTGATGGCGGCGATGGTCGCCGGCCGCCCCATTGTCGCCTCCTCGATCGGCAGCTTCGCCGAACTCCTGGAGGAAGGGCGACACGGCCATCTTGTGCCGCGTGACGACCCCAACGCCCTGGCCTTCGCGCTGGAAGCCATCATCACCCACCCCGAACGCCGCCGCGCCATGGCCCTGGCCGTGCGCGGGCTGACAGCCGCGATTCCGTCGTGGACCGACATCGCCCGCCGCACCGAGGCGCTTTACCACTCCCTTCATCACGAGGAACGCCCTTGTCTGGACCTCTCGTCAGCATCGTCATCAAGAACTTCAACTACGAACGCTATGTAGCCGCCGCGATCCGTTCGGCGCTGGACCAGACCTGGCCGCATGTCCAGGTGGTGGTGGTGGACGACGGGTCCTCGGACGATTCGGCCACCATCATCCAGGGCTTCGGCCCCGAAATCGACCCGGTGTTCTTTCCGCAAAACCGCGGCCTGTTCGCCGCGGTCAACGCCGGTTACGCCGCCGCCAAGGGTGAGATCATCATGTTCCTCGACTCGGATGACGCCCTGCGTCCCGAGGCGGCGGCGGAGGTGGTGGCCCACTGGCGGCCGGGGCTGGCCAAAATCCAGTTCTGCCTGGGCACGGTGGACCGTGACGGCCGTTTCCAAGGCTCGATCTTCCCGACCTTCCCGTCGGGGCTGTCGCCCGAACGGGTGCGACGCGAATCGCTGACAACCGGCATCTACCCGTGCGTACCGACCAGCGGCAACGCGCTGTCGCGGGAGTATCTGGAGCGGATCATGCCGCTGCCGGACGACATCGCCGGAGCCTCGCCCGACGGCCTGTTCAACACGGTGGCGCCGCTGTACGGCGACGTACTGACGCTGGACAAGGTGCTGGGCTTCTACCGCGTCCATGGCGCCAACATCTGGGCGCAACAGGGGCTCAACCCGGAACGCTTCGGCTTTTATGTCGAACGCGACCTCGGCCGCGTGGCCTTCCTGCGCCAGCACGCCGCCAGCCTGGGCATGGAGGTGGCGGCCAACGCCCTGGACAACGCCGTCGAGCATATGCAGTACCGTCTGGTATCGGCCAAACTGGCGCCGCACCGCCACCCGATCGCCGGTGAAACCCTGCCGCGCGTGGCGGCACGGGCGATGGGGGCGGTGATCCGCTCCGATCGGTCGGCGGCCTCCAAGGTCTGCCTCCTGGGCTGGATGGCGGGAGTGACGCTGGCGCCGCGCGCCGGGGCCGAACGGCTGGTCACCTGGCGCTATGTGCCGGCCCACCGCCCGAAGCTTTTGCGCACCGCCTTGAAGCGCCTGTCCGTGCTGCGCCGCGAGCGTGGCACCGAGCGAGCGGCCGACTTCGACCGTCCGGCACGACTTTCATCATAGGACTTCGGGAATCAGTTGCCTGACCCCTCCAAATGATATTAAAGTACTACTTGTCGAAACGAAGTTGACTCGCGTAATTGGCGGCGGGCTAGTCCCGCCGCTCTTTTTTTGTCCGTTGTCAGCGGCCACCGCTCCCCGAACCGCTCCCTGAACCACTGCTGCCCGTCGCGCCGCCACCGGCCGCACCTCCCCCCACTCCGCCTTCCATGGCGCCGGCTGCACCGGCATCGCCTCCGGTTCCGGTTGTCCCCGTGGTTGTTCCACCGGTGCCGCCCGTGGTTGTCCCCGTCGTTCCACCGAAGCCCGCCGGCGATCCCGGCTGAGTCGATCCCACGCCGGCCTGACGGAGCAATCCGCGCGCCTCGCCCAATCGCTGAAGGCACCCGGCGCCGTCACCGCGTTCACCCGCGCTCTGGGCCTGCTGAATCAGGTCCTGGATCCGCCTGCGCTGTTCGTCGCCCAGCGACGCCCCGGCACGGACGCCGGGCTCCTGAGCTATCCGACCGGGTTCGGCGTTGCCGGACGGACGATCGGTGGCCATGGCTGTTTCGCCTGGAGGGGACGAGGTGACGACGCCGCCGGACTGTTCCACTTCCCGCGCCTCTTGCTGGGCGCTGGGCGAGGGAACGTCCGCCGTTGTCGAGCCGGCGCCGTCGCGGTCACCGGTACCGGCCAGGGGAAAGCTTTCCTTCAGCCGGCCTGTCTCGTTGACGCAGGCGCGCGCGTCCTGCGCCGCCACCGGCTGAGCCGCCGACACCAGGGTCAGCGCGAGAATGGATAGGGAAATGCTGCGGTACATGGCGGCCTGTCTCCCGAGGATTCGGTTGAACCACTCAACAGGCCGCCATCCGACTTGTACCGAAAAGCGCCGTCAGGCGCGTTTCAGGGCCCGCACATGGCCCCAGATGCTGCCCAGCACCCGCCACGTCTCGGGCCACGCCAAGGCCGCCACGGGACCCAGCGCCGCCCATAGCCCCAACTGCGGCCAGAACAGCGCCACCGACGCCGCTCCCACCCAGGCCACCGCCAAGGTCCAATCGATGGCGCCCAAGCGCTTTACCGCCATGCGATGGATGATGATATAGGACAAAAGCGCCACCGCCTCGGCGAGGCCATAGCCGATCATCCCGGTCAACGGCACCAGTACCAGGGCGCCCCCGGCGAACAGGATGACATGGGCGGTGCGGAACACCGCCACCGGCCAGTTGTCCTTCAAGGCGTAAAGGGCCGAGTAGTGCATGTTGAAGGCGCCGTTGGCGAGGTAGCCGACGGCGATGAAGGGGTAGACCTCCAGCATGGTCAGCCACTTGGCGCCGAAGAACATCGGCACGATGAAGGGAGCGGCGATGGAGAAGCCTACCAGCGCCGGCGCCAGAGCCAGCACCTGGAGTCGCATCCCCTCCGCCACCGCGCGGGCCAACCGGGGGCGGTCACCGTTCAGCTTGGCGAGTGCCGCCACCGACAGCCGCCACGTCACCGTCTTGATGAAGCTCAGCGCCTCCACCAGTCGAATCGCCAGCGCCACGAGGCCCACGGCTTCTGCCCCGACAAATCGGCCGACGATCAGTGGGTTGACCAGTTGGCGCAACTGCCAGACCAGTACCGACGCCTGATAGCTGAAGCCGAATCCCATCAGCGCCCGCACCCGCTCCCACCGCCAGACAAGGCGCGGGACGTGGCGGGCGTAGATATAGGGCAGGATGCCGCCGAGCACCTGCTGCGCCCACCAGCCCGCTACCGGCGCCCACACGCCGTAACCGTTCAGCGCCACGGCAATGGCGGCGGCGTAGAAGCCGACCTGCCCGGTCAGTTCCAGGACGGCGATGCGCTTGTAATCGAGGTTGCGTTCCAACCGTGCTACCGGCACCAGCGAGGCGAGGTTCAATGGCAATGCCGCGAATACCGCCAGCGACACCACATCGAAGTCGTCGAACTGAAGCCAGCGGTCGACCAGCGGCAGCCCCGCCGCCGATACCGCCAAACCCACCACGCCCAGGATCACCAGCAAGGTGAAGGCCTGATGCCAGTCGGCGTCGTCGATCTCGCCGTCGTGGCGGATCAGGTAGGTGTTGATGCCCCACTGGCACAGCAGGCTGACATAGGCGTAGGCGGCCGACGCCGCGACGTAGACGCCCCACGGACCGGGGCCGATGGTGCGGGTCAGCACCATCATCCCGCCCAGGGCCACCACCATGCCGACGAGTTGGCGGACCACCAGATAAAGGCCGCCTTGATAGACCATGGTGCGAAGGCTCATGCGCGGACTCCGTCCTCGGCGACGGTGGCGGGGCGGTGCCAGACGGATAGCGCCAGAAACAGGCAATGCATGTAGGGTGTCAGCAGATACCCGCCCAGCAGGACGAAGGTGTAGAAGATCATCCCGCTGACGATGAGGTTGTTGGAGCGGTGGAACACCGCCGTAACGAAGAAGGTCATGTAGGCGAAGAAGCCGACCAGCCCGTACTCGAACATCAGCTTGGCCCATGAGGTGTCATGGGCGAAATAGGCCGTCTGCTTGAGGAAGGCGGTAATCGATCCGGCGCCCATGCCGAACAGCATGCGCATGGGATCGACGAACAGGTACTCGCCCAGGAACCAGAAGGGGCCAACGAAGCGGGCAAAGCCGCTGGCGCGGGTGGAGGTGAATTCCTGCAATCGGTTCAGGAAGATATCGAGGTGAATGGCGCTGCCGGCGGCGGCGATGGCGAGGATGCCCAGCACCCCGACCAGCAGCAGGCCGTAGCGCCGCTGGCGCACCAGCACGATCGGCGCGAACAGCGCCACCATGGACGTGCCGGTGCCCGAAAACGACACGAACAGCGCCAAGACGAACAGCACAAGGCGCGGCGTGGAAGCGAACACCATCAGCTCGATGACCAGCGCCATGCCGACGAACTGCGAGAAGTGCGACGGCTCCAGCAGGAACACGCCGTTGGCCTTCAGTGCCGAGAACCCGTCGTACAGCGGAATCAGGGTATTGAAGTTGTCGAGGAAGACATCCTTGGGCAGGAAGGTGTCGAGAGGATAGGCCAGTTGCTGCCCCACCACGAACTGGGCGAAGAACTGCACGACGCCCAGCACCGCCAGCCCGGAGACCAGCGTGCGGAACTGGCGCAGCGGTTCCAGCGGGTCCAACATGCCCCGGCGGATCTGGAAGACGTAGGGCAGAGCGATGGCCAGCATCAGCGCCATGGAGGCCACGGAATAGCCGGCCAGCGCCACCGTCAGAGTCGCCACCAGCATCGCCGACATCCAGCAGAACATCACCAGACGCAACGGATTGATGGAAATCCGGCCGCTGATCAGCAATACCGCCAGCGCTGCCATGGACAGCACGAAGGCGATGGCGATCTGCCCCTCACCGGCGCGGATGGCGAAACGCTGGAAGACCGAGACTGAAATGAATACCGCCCAGAGCAGGCTCTGGGCGATGCGGTCTTGGCGGGCGGGGGTCGCCGCCTGGTTCTCCCAAGCGGCGTCGTAGGAAAGTGATGTGGCCGTCATCGCGTCGCCGCCTCCGGTGTCGCGGGTTTCGGGGTGTAGGCGCGGATATGGTCGATTTCCATCCGGGCCGGGAAAACGGTGGCCGGGTCGGGCGCACCGGGCCAACTGCCCTCGCCGCCCACGGCAAGGTTGGCGATCAGGTACATCGGCTCATGGATGCGGTTGGGCTCCCGCTTTACCTCGACGCCGTCGATGATCCAGGTGATGGTTTCGGCCGTCCATTCGACGCCGTAGGTATGCCAGCCGGCGACGTCAAGCTTGGCCTCGCTCATCTTCCCCTTGGGCTGGTGGGCGGTCATGTAGACCTTGCCCGTCTCGTGGCCCAGGCTCTCGAACACGTCGATCTCCGGCGGCCAGCGGCCCGACGTGGACAACATCCAGAACGCCGGCCACAAGCCCCGGCCGACCGGCAGCCGGGCGCGCATCTCGAAATAGCCGTAGCGCTGGGCGAACGACCGCTCCGTCGAGATCATGCCCGAGGTGTAGGGCAAGGCCTGGACGTAGGGCAGCACGCGGAAGCGGTCGGCGGGTGCGGCCTCCACGGTCAGCACCCCGTCCTTGATGGAGAACGGATTGACGCCCAGGGTATCGGGTGCCGTCCCCTTGAAGTCGGGATCGGCGTAGACTTGTGCTTCCTTGTTGTCGGGTAGCCGCCGCACGTTGAAACGCACGAACATGGTGTCCCATCGCCCCTGGGGACGGGTTTCCGAACGGCGGTCGAAGCCGTCGAACTCCTCCGCGAACGTCAGGGCGTAGCGGTCGAGGTCGACGGCACGGGCGGGATGGAGGGGTGAGAGGGCGGCAGCCAGAGCCACCACCCCGGCCGTCGCCAGCCGCTTACCGATTGCCATAGCCACCATACACATACTCCTCCGGCAAACGGCCACGCACACGGGTCAGCACAGCACCCAGCACCGGACGCCCGGCGCTTTCCAGACGCTGCAGCGCCTCCAGCACCACCCGACGGCGGGTGCGTTTCCACGCCACCACCATCACCACCGCGTCGGCGAGACGGGCGAGCACGATCGGATCGGCGACGCGCATCACCGGCGGCGAGTCGATCACTACCTGGTCGAAGCTGCGCACCGCCTCAGCCAGCAGGGCGGAAAACTTGACCGATTCCAGAATCTGCGCCGGGTTGGTATGATCGCCGCGCACCGGCAGGATATAAAGGCCCGTCTCCTCGTCGCGCCCCAGCGTCACGCCCGTGTCCTCGGGGCGGCTGAGCGCATCCTCCAGCCATATCCCCTTCTTGTTGCCAAGCAGCGCGGCCAGTTGCGGCCGCCGCAGGTCGGCATCGATCAGCAGCACCTTGGCACCGTCGCGAGCGGCCAGCCGGGCGTAGGCAATAGCGACACTGGTCTTGCCCTCCTCCGGAACGGCGGAGGTGAACAGCACCACCTTGGGTGCGCCGTCATGGTTCACGGTGCGCAGGCGCACACGAATGCCGCGCAGCGTTTCGGCGATGCCGGCATACGGGTTCTCCACCACATGGCGAACCACGCCGTACTGGCGCGCGCGCCGGCCCCTCAAGGCCGGTACCGCCCCCAGCCCGATCAGGCCGGTCTGGGCCGACAATTCGTCAAGGGTGCGGAAGCGATCGTCGAACCACGCCAGCAACAGCGCCAGCCCCGCCCCGAACAGCGTGCCGCCGATCACGGAAATCGCCAACAGCACCGACAGGCGCGGGCTCGACGGCTGGGTCGGCACCGCCGCCTGCGACACGATGCGGGCATCGGCCCGATGCATGGCGGCCGGCGAGGCGGTCTGCTCCACCCGCGCCAGGAAGGTCTGGTAGATGACGCGCTTGGCGTCGGCCTCCTTGCGAAGCTGGTCCAGCAGCACCTGATCGCGCGCCGAGGTGCCGGCGTTGATTTCCAGTTCGACCAACTTTTGTTGCAGCGCGTCCTCGCGGGTCTTGGCCGCCGCCACCTGATCCTGGAGCGACCGCGTCACCCGGGAGATCTCCAGGTTGATCTTGCGGCGCAGATCGGAAAGCTGTTGAGCGATGGCGCGGCGGTCGGGGTGCAGGGCGCCCAGTCGGTCGGCCAGTTCGGCGTCCCGTTGCGCCAGCGCCGCCTCGCTTTCGCGCAGTTTCTGGATCAACGGTGAGGCCAGCACCTCCGCCGCCGCCGCCGCTGACCCCTGCTCACTCTGAAGATCGCGGGCGCGCTGCCAGTTGGCCTGGGTCTGGGCGCGTTCGGCGCGGGCGAGACTCAACTGGGTGTTGAGTTCGGCCAATTGCTGGGCGCTGACCGTGCCGAGTTGAGTTTCCAGAAGATCGTGGTTCTTGATGAAATCCTGAATCCTGCCGTCCGCCGTGTTGACTTCGGCTTCCAGCTCCTTGAGCCGTTGCGTCAGCCAGGCGTTGGCGTCGCGGGTGGCATCGGATTTGTTGGCGATCTGGTCGCCGACGTAGATTTCCATCAGCGTATTGACGATGGCCGCCGAGGTTTCCGGGCTCTTGCCTTCGAACGCGAGCTGAATGGCGTAGCTGCGCTCGTCGTTGCGGATGGACAGGCCCTTGGTCAGGGTCTTGACCACCGCCTCCCACGCCTCGGCCTCGCTCAGCGGCTCGTCGCCCGGCTCCAACGTCAGGTTGGGGTTGAAGTCGGGGTCTTTATCGAGGTGAAGCGTGCGCGCCACCTTTTCGGCCAACCCCCAGGATTCCAGCACCCGCGCCTCGCTACGGCTCACCGAAGCGTCGACCAGGAGGCCCGAAACCGCCGTCTGCAACTCAGGGATGGTGAGCTGCCGGGTGTCGATCATCACCAGCCCATCGGCGGTGAACTTGGGGGGCAGTACCAGCTTTGCACCCACCGCCGCCGCTACCGATACGGCCAGCATGCCAGCGATCAGCAGCTTGCGGCGCCACAGCACCGTGGCGACCTGGAACACGCCCTGCTCGGCGCTAAGGCGCAGCCGGCCAAGACGGGACGAGGTATAGGAATTCACGTCGATCGGCGACTGCGGAACGTAGACCGTCACGCGGCAGTCCTCCTCTTTCGAATATCTCTCGAATTGTCGGAAAGTCACACTCAAGTGTCTTGACCGGCTATATAAGGCAATCCTTTGGACGAGCCTGGGACAATTCCCGGCCGACCTGATTCGGTCACATTCGGATAATGGCCTATGGTGTTACACCCCTCGGCGAAACGGCGCCCTTCTGAGAATTCAGCGCCGATTATTCTGAAAATCCAAGATGAGGTAGGCAGGGCATGTTTGTCGCCTTGGCATTGTTCGGTTTGGCCGCGCTGTTCCTGGCAGCGGCCCTGCACCCCTTCACGACGTATCCCCTGAGCCTGATGGCGTTGCGGCGCCTGTGGCCTGAGCCGTTGGCACCGGAGATCGTCACCCCGGCCGACCGGCAGGAAACCTTTGCCGTCTGCGTGTGCGCCTATAACGAGGAGACGGTGATCCGCGCCAAGGTCGAGAACCTGCTGGCCATGCGCAAGGCGCTGGGCGGTCTGGAGATTCTGGTCTACGTGGACGCCGCCACCGACCGCACCGCCGCGATCTTGCGCGAGTACCAGGACGAGCTGACCCTGCTGGTCTCACCGGAGCGGCGCGGCAAGACCTACGGCATGAACCTCTTGGTGCGCATGGCCAAGGCGGACGTGGTGATCTTCACCGACGCCAACGTCATCGTCGATCCGCAAATGATCGGCAACCTGAAGAGCTATTTCGCCGACCCATCGGTGGGCTGCGTGTGCGGTCACCTGATTTACACCAACGGCGACGACAACGCGACCGCCCAGTCCGGTTCGCTTTACTGGAAGCTGGAGGAGGCGATCAAGCAGATGGAGAGCGAAACCGGCTCGGCCATGGGCGCCGATGGCTCGCTGTTCGCCATCCGCCGCCGCCTGCACAAGCCGGTGCCGCCCGACATCATCGACGATATGTTCGTGTCGTTCAACATCCTGCTGGCCGGGCATCGCGTGGTTCGCGCCCCGGACGTTCTGGCCTTCGAGCAAACGACCACCAGCGCCGGCGACGAGTTCCGCCGCAAGATCCGCATCGCCTGCCAGAGCTTCAACATCCACCGCATGCTGTGGCCGCGCCTGAAGCGCATGCCGATGCTGGACGTCTACAAGTACGTGTCGCACAAGCTGTTGCGTTGGCTGACCATCTACAATTTGGCGCTGGCCGGTCTGTTCACGATCGCCGGTGTCGCCGTCCTGCCCCACCCGCTGCCGGCGGCACTGGCCTTGGGCCTGGGCACGGCGACGTTCGTCGCCGGCTGGGCCATGAAGCTGAAGCCGATGCCGCAGATCGTCGATATCCTGACGGCCTTCCTCGGCACCGGGATCGGCGTATGGCGCTCTCTGCGCGGCGCCCGTTTCCAAACCTGGACGCCGGCGGCTTCCGTCCGCGTCATGCCCCAGGTCACGCCGCCGGTTGAAAAACGCCGATCACAGGGCTGATACGGGCGGCGTTTGAACACTTCCATGATTTGCCGCCCGCATCCCCCTTCCGCACAGTGCTCCGCACTGTGCGGAAGGGTTTGAACCAAAGGCGGTTGATGGAAGCCATCAACCGCCTTTGGTATGAGTGGCCGTCCTCCGATTCAAAGCCTGTACGTCCATGTAATTCTTTGGCTTCGCGCCCACGGGGGGCGCAGGGCCTCGGAAGTCCGTTCCCACAGGCCGAGCCTGCGGAAGCGCCGGTTCCACTCGAAAGCCGTGCTGTACGGACCCGAAGTCTTTGGGCAGCGCGCGCCACTGGCACCCCGTCCAATCGACGTACAGACGCGCGTTCACCATCTCCCGCAAGTCGACGGTCAGGGGTACGCACTCCGCCAGCAGCGGTTTTACTTTCTCCCACTCGGCGTCGGTCAGGTCGCTGGCGTAGCGCCGGTCGGAGTAGTCGTAGCGCGCCCGATGCTCGTCCGTCCACATGGGGCGGGCTCCCCAAGGGTTTCCAAGCTCAACAGACGAAGCCGCCTGGACGTACAGGCTCTCAACCGCCTTCGGTACAAGTCCTCAATCGTCCTCGAACATTCCCTGCTCGGCCCCGGTGTGGCAAGCCTGACAGGCGGCCTTCGATCCGGCCTTCTTCCAGCCGGCATCGGAAATCCGGCGATGCTCCTTCTGCCACCAGCGCAGGTCGCTGATGCGCTGGACCGCCCCGTTACCCCGCCCGGCATGACCGGTCAGGTACTGGCGGATGTCGGCGGCCGTGTCGGCCGGCAGCCCGGCATTCTCGCCGAAGTGGTTGGACAGATTGTCCATGATGGCGTTCCATGAAGCCGCCGGCAGGAACGCCGGCTGGTAGGCCATATGGCAGGAGCCGCATTCCTCCTTCGTCGCGGCGTGGGTGACGGGAGGCACCCGTTCCAACTCGCCGGCCAGGGCAGGCACAGCGGCGGCAAGGATCAAACCAATCGCGAGAGCGCGGATCATCATCAAAGCCCCCCTTACTTCGTCGCCATGAAGGTGATGAAATCGCCCTTCTCCTGGGCGGTGCAGGCGCGGCCCAGCACGCTGGCGCAGTTGCGCTCGAACCACTTCGCCACCTTTTCCGGATCGGTGAAGCGGTCGGGCGCGGCCGACACCGCCATCGGCTCGATCGGCTTGCCGGCGCGGGTCTGGCCGCGCGCGATGGGGTTGGCGCCGTGGCAGGTGGTGCAGGACGGAGTTTCCGCCCCGCCGCCGCTCTGGGTTGCAGCGAAGAACGCCGCCCCGCGCTCGGCCGAGAAGCCGGTGAATCCCGGATCGGCCTGCTTGGCCTCGGCCGCGAAGCTGTCGAGGATCGTGCGGCGGGTCGGATTGTCGGCGGCCAAGGCAGAGCCGGCGGCGAACGCCAGCACCAACGCACCGACCAGAATGGGCTTGGGGATCATATTTTCTTCTCCTGGGGAACCTTGATGGATTGCTGACGGAAAAAGCCGGTGTCGGCATCGCGATGGCAGGCATTGCAACTGCCCTCGCCGCCTACCGATTTGCGGGCGAACACCGCCTCGGGGATGTCGTCGTGGATGCGCTTCCACGCCGGGGTCTTGGTGACGCGCAGGGGATCGTCGGCCGCCACGCGGCGAAAGCGGTTGCCGGCCTTGGTATCCCACGCCTCGGCCGACCACTGGGCCAGCCACGTCTCGATGGCCTGGGCCTGGTCCGCCGGCAGCGCCGCGTTCTCGCCGAAGTGCTCGGACAAGCCCGCCATCATCTGCCGCCAGGACGCCGCCGGCAGAAGGCTGGGGTGATAGGCCCAATGGCAGGCACCGCATTCCTGGGCGAAGGCCGCCGGTACGGGCGGGGCCGGGAGGCCAACGGGGACAAACCTCTCCAGCCCCGCCGCCCCGGTCCCGCCGCCGATCAGCAGCAGGGCGGCGGCCAGGAACGCCCGCCCCCTGCGCCACGGCCGGGCGGGCGGCGTCGCCTGTCCCGGCCCCAGACGTTTGCGGCCGTGGACCATGGCGCGGGCGAGATTTTCGCGGGTCAGGAGGCTTTCCACGATCACGCCGGCCAAATGCCCGCCGATCAGCAGC
>DASPMK010000464.1:0-6787 GCA_035627075.1 Azospirillaceae bacterium | reverse complement strand
GCCGTTACCAGGATGTCCATGGCGGCATCCTAGGCCATCAGCCGTCGATGCGCAGCTGTTGCCCGGCAGCCGGGGGCGTGCGCGCCAAGGCCTCGTACTTCTGGTAGTTCCGTTTCATGACGTCGGCCACCCTGTCCGGCGGCAGGCTCGGTGGACCGCCCGGCGGCCAGGCCGCCTGCTCCGCCTGGAGCTTGGTGTCCGGACGCGGCGACTCCACCTTGTCCGCCACCGGGAGGGGCGGCACGGCGGTGGGGACGGGGTGGGAGGCGGAGCCGGTTGTCACCATGGGAGTTTCGGCCGCCTTGGGCGTTTCCGGTGTCGGTTCGGGCGCTTTTTCAGGAGGCGGCTCGGCGGCGGCGGTCTGCGTCGCGGCTGCCTCGTCCGGGCCGTCGAACAGGGCCAGCACATGCTCGCCCGGGTCCTTGCCCGTTTCCTGCTCGACCACCGAACTGACGACACCGGCCATCAGGCCGATCGGGCCGCCGTAGAGCAGCCCGCCCATCACCCGCGCCGGCTGGCCGAGCGTGTCGCCGGTGACGGCGCGGTACAGGGTGCTGACGACGGGAATGTGTTGAAGCGGGTTGATGACGTCGAGAAAGTCCCAGAAGGACATATCGCCGGCGGGCGCGGACTCCGGGCCTTCCCGGCGGTCGGCGTCGGGACCGGCGGCCGTAAAGTTGTAGGTGGTCCGTACGGGCGGACCTTGATCCACTCCAATGGCATCCCGGGACATGGCGGAACCTCCCCGCGCCGATCGCAACGCCAATCCTCTATGCAAAGCCCACGCCAGCCCCATAGCCCAGGGATTCCGCCCCCTTGAAGCTCCCAGGGGCGGCAGGTTTCGTCGCAGGGTTCGTCCTTGGGGCAGGATTTGCCGGGTCGGCCGGGACGGAACCGACCCAGGGTCACCTCCGTTTCATACCGTCCGGGGAGGATGCCATGCTGAAGTGGGCGTTGATTTTTTTCGTCGTCTCGATCATCGCCGGTGCCCTGGGCTTTACCGGCATCTCCCGGGCGACGGCCGGGATCGCGAAGGTCCTGTTCTGGATTTTTGCGATTATTTTCCTGATCTTCCTGGTGCTGGCGCTGCTGGCCGGCGAGGTGATTTTCTAGAACAGGTGCCCGCTCTTGATCGCCTTGGTTCGCAGGTAGGCCTCGTTGTGACCATTGGCGGGGAAGATGTGGGGGACGCGCTCCACCACCTCGATCCCGCAACGGGCGAGCTGGCGCAGCTTGTCGGGGTTGTTGGTCATCAGGCGCACGGCGGAAAAGCCCAGTTGGCGCAGCATCTCGGCGGCCGGCAGGTAGACGCGCTCATCGGCCTCGAAGCCCAGCGCTTCGTTAGCGTCGACGGTGTCGATCCCGCCATCCTGAAGGCGATAGGCGCGCAGTTTATTGACCAAGCCGATGCCTCGCCCCTCCTGCGCCAGATAGAGCAGCACGCCGGAGCCGAGCCGGGCGATCTCGGCGATGGCGCCGCGAAGTTGGTCGCCGCAATCGCAGCGCAGGGACCCCAGCAGGTCGCCGGTGAAGCATTCCGAGTGCAGCCGCGCCAGCACCGGGTCGGCCGGATCGGGGTCGCCGATGACGATCGCCAGATGCTCCGGGCCGCCGGTGGTCGGGCGAAAGGCCACCAGCCGGGTCTTCTCGGCATCGGCCAGCGGCACCTGGGCCTCGGCGACGCGGCGCAGGCTGCGCGCCGCGTGGACCTGGTAATCCATCACGTCGCCGGCCGCCACCGGCATCAGGTCCTCCCGCGTCGCCCAGGCCGCCGGGGTGGCGCCGTCCAGGCGGATGGGGGACACCATCGCCGCCGGCAACAGACGCGACAGCTTGGCCAGCGCCACGGCCGCCATACCGCAGGGCGTCACCGCCGCCGCGGCCACCGTCACGGCGGGCAAGGAGTCCGGAAAGCCGGCCAGGGTAGGGTCGGTCAGGCGGCGGATGGCCTCGGCATCGAGGGCGCCGGCCCCGGGCTCCAGGATCACGTTGCCGGGACCGTCCTCGGCCATGCCCAGCGCGGCGGCGCGGCGGCGCGTCACCACCAGCATCGGCGGGGCCTCGGCCAGCCGGGCCAGGGCGTCGAGCGTCTCGGGCGAAACCGCCTCCACCGCCAGCGCCAGGGCCGCCTGATCCTCCTCTCCACCGATCACGACGAATTCGCCGCGCCGCAGATCGGCCATGGCGCGATCCACCGCGCGCAGGGCGGTGTGATCGATGGAAAACTGAAGCTGGGCGTGGAGATCGACGAGCATCACGATGGTCCGGTTGGAACGGCCGTTCTATAACCTTCCGCGCCTGAGAGGACAGCATAAATGTAGGCGATCTTCCCATCGGCGTCCTCCGGCAAGGCGTTCGGACGCCCGCACCCCTGCCCTGTCCTTTGGGCGGGGCCGCGCCAATGTTGCTGATGCCATGCTTGCCATCCATTTTCTCCTCGTCCCCCGGACCTACGACCAAAGCCCGTATGCCGAACTGATCGCGCCGTTGGGTGCCGCCGGCGTGGCGGTCAGCGTGCATCCCCTGCCCGGCCGCCATCCGCCCACCGACAGCCGGACGGTGCTGGCGGCCGACATTACGGTGGCCCATCTGCCGGATAACGCCCTGGTGATGGCCGAGGCTCTGGCCCTGCCCGTCATCGCCGGCAGCCTGTGGCTCGACAGTCACCGTCTGCGGCTGGTGGCGCTGGTCGACCGGCTGCTTCATACCGCCTCCGGGCTCCCGGCCCGGCAGGCGGACCTCCTGCGCCGGCTGGAACAGGGGGCGTTGTCGCGCATGCGGCGGGTACTGGTCGCCGACGCCGGTCTGGCCGGCACCGTGGCCGCCCTTGGCGTGCCGTCGGATCGGATCATCCTCCTGCCGCCGGTGGGGCCGGAGCGGGTGGCCGATCTCCTTCGAGAGTTGGAGCGGATCACCGCTTAACCCGATCGGCTGATCCGGTGGGATAATCGAAAAGCCCCGTCCGGCGTGGTAGCATGCCAGTACCATGACATCGGCAAAGACGATCCTCCTGGTCGACGACGACGCGGCGCTCCGCCAATCGCTCGCCGAACAGCTCCAGCTTCACGAGGAGTTCGACACCGCGGAGGCGGACACCGCGGCCGCGGCGCTGGCCGCCATTCGCCATGGCGTCTTCGATGCCGTGCTGCTCGATGTCGGCCTGCCCGACATGGACGGACGCGAGTTATGCCGGCTGATGCGGCGCGAGGGGATGCGCTGCCCGGTCATTATGCTGACCGGCGCCGGGTCCGACGCCGACACCATCCTGGGTCTCGACGCCGGGGCCAACGACTATGTCACCAAGCCGTTCCGCTTGGGCGTGCTGCTGGCCCGGCTGCGGGCGCAACTGCGTCAGTTCGAGGCGAGCGAGGACGCCGTCTGGTCCATCGGGCCGTACCTGTTCCGGCCCGGGGCCAAGCTGCTGGTGGACGAGGCCGGGCGCCGCAAGGTCCGGCTGACGGAAAAGGAAACGGCGATTTTGAAGTTCCTTTACCGTGCCGGTGACAAGGTGGTGGGGCGCGACACGCTGTTGGGCGAGGTCTGGGGCTACAACGCCGCCGTCACCACCCACACTCTGGAAACCCACGTCTACCGGCTGCGCCAGAAGATCGAGCGCGATCCGTCCAGCGCGGAAATCCTGGTGACGGAGCCCGGCGGCTACCGCCTCGTCCCTTGACCGCCGCGATGGGCGATGAGGCCGTAGCGCGCGAAGCCGCGGCTGATTCGCCGCACGCCGGGGCCGATATGGAGTCGCCGGCGCCACAGCGCCACCATGTGCGGGGCCACGCCGGCGCGGCGCGCGATCTCGCGGTCGGATAGCAGCGCGTGGCGGGGGTCGCGCAGGTGCTCGATGATCGCCAGCCAGCGGTCGGCCGGCGGCGGCAGGCGCAGGCGGGCCTGCTGCTCCAATGCCCGGCCCATGTCCCAAAGCTGTTCGGCGGTGTCGCGCGCCAGCTTGCGCCAGCGTTCCGTTTCGTCCTTCTGCCGGTCGAGCGTCCGTTGCTGGCGCGACAACAGTTTGTGAGTCTTGCGGACCTCGTGTTCCAACTCGCGGATCTGGTGCTCCAACTCCTCCACCCGCGCCAGCGCGTGCGCCGTCTCGGTCGACCGGGACGGGGGGGATGGCGGCGGCGGAGGGGGAGGCGCCGGCTCCGGCTCGGCGCGAGGGCTGCCGTTCTTTCGTACCTGCCGCGCCAGGTCATGGAAGGACATACCCGCGCGCGCCAGCATCGAGCGCGCGGCGCGCAACGCGGACAGGGCCTCGCCATGGTGGTCCGAATCGACCAGGGCCAGCACTTTGGCGAACTTGTCAGCGTCCATGGGGCCTTCTTTGATCCCGAGCAAGGCACCGTTGCGGCAGAGATTGCACGGAGAGCCGCACAACCCACGCCATAAATGCCGCCAACCGTATTTTTGGCAAGAGGCGCCGTGCAACCTACCACATCTTGCTGGGAGGGATAGATACCGTGTTTACTCATATGGGTTGGTGATCGGAATTCGCACCCACCCATCGGTGTTTTTTCTCGACTTGGGTCCAAACCATGCGTCACATTGAGCGCAATAGGCGATTTTGGGGTAGAGGGTGAATGTGAGCGAAGCGGCCACCATATCGGTTTGCTTCTGGGGTGTAAGGGGCAGCATTGCCTGTCCCGGCGAAGACACGGTTCGCTATGGCGGCAACACGGCCTGTGTTGAGGTCCGTTGCGGCGGACACCTTTTCGTCTTCGACGCGGGAACCGGCATCCGCCGGCTTGGACGCAAGCTGGCCGCCCATGCGCCGCTCGACTTCGACCTGTTCTTCACCCATACCCACTGGGACCACATTTCCGGCATGCCGTTCTTCGTGCCGCTGTTCGATCCGCGCAACAGCATCCGCCTGTGGGCAGGCCATCTGGAGCCTGGCCGGACGCTGAAGTCGGTGATCCAGGACATGATGACGGCACCGTTGTTTCCGGTGCCGATGGAGGTCTTCGCGGCCGACTGCTCGTACCTGGAATTCACCTGCGGCCAAACCCTGACGCCGCGTCCGGGTGTCACGTTGCGCACCGGCGCGTTGAACCATCCCAACGGCTCGTGCGGCTACCGCATCGAATACGGCGGGCGCAGCGTCTGCTACATCACCGATACCGAGCACGAGCCGGGCAAGCGCGACTCCCGCGTCGTGGACTTGGTGCGCGACGCCGACATCATGATCTACGACGCCACCTACACCGACGACGAGTTTACCCGCCACGTCGGCTGGGGCCACTCCACCTGGGAGGAGTGTCTGCGGGTGGCCGATGCCGCCGGGGTCAAGCAAGCGGTGCTGTTCCATCACGACCCCGGCCACGACGACGGCTTCATGGACATGGTGGCGGAAGAGGCGGATGCGCAGCGCCCGGGCACCCTGGTGGCGCGGGAGGGCATGGTCATCAAGCTGTGACCTTGGCGTGCCTTCTTAAAGTCATTTGTGAAGTTTTCTCTGTAACGTTCTCATTTATCCGTGATATGTAGGCGATACTCGTCCACCGTGCATCGGGGAGGTATCGTGCAACGCCTTTTTCGCGCCCTGACCTCCCTGGCGTTCACGGGTCTGGTCCTGGCGGGCTGCGCTACCACGCCGCAGCCGTCGAACTCGATCAATGGCCCCCGGTACGTTCACCTGTTTCACCCCGAAAGCGGCGAACGTGTGCGCACCACCTATTGGCGGGATGGGGTGTACCAGCAGTCGGCGATGCTGGACATCGCCTCGCTGTTCCGCGACCGTCGCACCGACGAAATCCAGCCGGTGGACCACCGGCTGGTCGATCTCCTCTACGACCTGCGAGAGAACGCCGGGGCTCCACCCGACGCGCCGATCCATGTACTGTCGGGATTCCGGTCACGGGAATCCAACGTCCATCTCGCCAAGAGCAACCGCAACGTGGCGGAGAACAGCTTCCACCTTCGCGGGCAGGCGGCGGACATCAAGATTCCCGGCGTGCCGGGCCAGAAGATCGTTAAGGCGGCGGCGGCCCTGCGGCGCGGCGGCTACGCGGTCTATCCCGGCACCGGCCACGTCCATGTCGACGTCGGGCCGGTGCGGACGTGGCAGGTGAAGTATTAGGGCCTGTCCGGAAGATGCTCAACGATGTCGGGGCCTGAACGTCACGCCGTCGTCATGGCCGGACTTGATCCGGCGACGATTGTTCCCGGACAGGCTCTTGGGGCATAGGCGCAAACGGAAGATACATTCTCGACACGCTTGGAATCGCATCAAAGCGGCTGTTTTGCTGCCGCCGCATATGCCTTCTGAATGTGTCTGTGCCTAATCGCACAACATTTCCAACGAAAAAAGCATTGCCGATCAACCCAGGAAAGCGGCATGAAACGCCGAATTCCGTCAATATTCATTATCGTTATACAATGACTTACATTAGTAATAAAACACTTCGTCATGTTGCAGCTGCTTTTCAGAGGCTTATCATTCAAACCCGGTGTTCATAGATTTCTATCAATCAGACCGAGGTTTGTCGTTGTATTTCGCAAGATCGGGTCGAATCTCTCTTTTTGGGGCAATTGTCGGGCTGGCTACAGCCTGCACCGATCCGCGCATGACGCTGATGCATGATCAGCGCGGCAATGTTGCGGGTCCATTCTCTGCCCCGACACGCCTGACGGTCCCGAGTGAGCAAGTGGCCATGGCCTCGTGGGGGACTGCGGCGACGCCGCCGGGATTCGGTCCCGAGGGCAGCCCCTCGGCCCGGCAGCCGGTACTCCATCCCGGTACCGGGGTGTTCGTCAATCCCCGGCTTCCCACCCGGACGGA
>DASPMK010000463.1:0-3464 GCA_035627075.1 Azospirillaceae bacterium | reverse complement strand
CCCCGACCTCCCCGTCCGCCGGCGCTCCGGCCTCGTCCCCGCGTTCGGGTGGCGGCGGCCGTCGTCCGTTCTTCCGTCGCCGCAAGACCTGCCCGTTCTCGGGTGCCAACGCACCGGCGATCGATTTCAAGGACGTCAAGCTCCTGTCCCGCTTCATTTCCGAGCGTGGCAAGATCGTGCCGAGCCGCATTACGGCCGTGTCGGCCAAGAAGCAGCGTGAACTGGCCAAGGCCATCAAGCGCGCCCGCTTCCTGGCTCTGCTGCCGTACATCGTGAAGTAAGGGCGCACGGACAAGACGATCGGTGGACCACAGGCCACTCGGACGACCGGACCAACAGCCATGATGGCCAGCGCCCTGATCTCCGCCCTTGGCGGCGGCGCGCTCAGCGCGCTGTTCTACCTCTCGGTGCTGTCGGGCTCCGTGGGCGCGCTGGTTCTGGCGTATCTCGCGGTGTTGCCGCTGTTCCTGGTAGGCTTGTCGCTCGGGCCGCTCGCCGGCCTTGTGGCCGGCGGAGTAGCTTCGGCGCTGGTGATGGTGGGGACGGAGGACATGGCGGCGGCGGCGACGCACATCGTCTCCTGCGCCCTGCCTTCGGTGTTGGTGGTGCGTCAAGCACTGCTCGCTCGCCGGACACCCGGCGGGACCGTCGAATGGTATCCGCCGGGCCCGTTGGTGATGGAGCTGACCGGCTACGGCATTCTCGGCGTGTTGGGGGCGGCCTTGCTGGCCCTTGACGCGCCGGGCGGGCTCAAGGGCGAGGTTCAGGACTTCCTGGTCGGCGGCTTCGAAACCCTGTTCCGGGCCGCCGGCCCGGACAACGGCTTCGATCCTCGGACAATGGCGTCGGGCATCGCTCCGGTTTTCCCGGCCATGGTGGTGATCTCCTGGCTGGTGATGACGGTGGTGAACGCGGCGCTGGCACAGGGCGTCCTGATGCGGTTCGGCCGCAACCGGCGCCCGCCGATGAGCATGGCCCACCTGGAACTGCCGCACTGGGCGCCGATGGCGCTCGCGGCGGCGGGGGCGGTGGCCATGGTGGCCGAGGGCAACCTGGGTTTCGTCGTCACCAACCTGGCGATGATCCTTCTGGTGCCGTTCTTCTTCGCCGGTCTGGCGGTGGCGCACGCGTTCGCGCGGGGCCGCCGGGGATCGGTGGCGATCGTGTTGTCGGTGTATTTGTTCATGTTTCTCTTCGGCTGGCCGGTGGCCCTGGTGGTGGGGCTGGGTGTCGCCGAGCATTGGATGGGGTTGCGCCGGCGTTTCGCCGATGCCGGCCCACGTCAGGAGGATTAGGTAATGGATGTGATCCTGTTGGAGCGGGTCGAGAAGCTCGGCCTCATGGGTCAGGTGGTCAAGGTGCGGCCCGGCTACGCGCGCAACTATCTGTTGCCGCAGAAGAAGGCGCTGCGCGCGACCAAGTCGAACCTTGCGTTCTACGAGAGGCAGAAGGCCCATCTGGAGGCCCACAACCTCGAGCTTCGCAAGGAAGCCGAGTTCGTGGCCGAGAAGATGAAGGGCCTGTCGGTCATCATCACCCGTCAGGCCGGTGAAACCGGCGTGATGTACGGTTCGGTGTCCGCCCGCGACATCGCCGATATGGTGGCCGAGGCCGGCTTCAAGATCGACCGCCGTCAGGTGGCCATCGATCATCCGATCAAGACCCTGGGCCTGTTCCAGGTCCGCGTCATCCTCCACCCGGAGGTCAGCGTGTCGGTGACGGTCAACGTTGCCCGCTCGCAGGAAGAGGCGCAACTTCAGGCCCAGCGCGGCGGCATGATCACCGCCGCCCAGTTGGCCGCGGAAGAGGCTGCCGCCGAGGCCGCCGCCGCTGCTGCCGCTGCCGCTGCGGCGACCGAGGACGAAGACGAAGGCTGATCGGGAAGAAAAGCCTCTCTCCCAGGAGCGAGGCTTTACCGGTGTATGACGTAAAGGGCGGCGTTCTTCGGGGCGCCGCCCTTTACGTGTTCAACGGGGCTCGCCCTATCAGGTTACTGCCGGTGGGGATCCCCCTTGAGGACAACACCGACGTCGCGCGGCCCTCTCCCACCCGCATCAGGGTGCCTCCGATCGACTCCCCCTTTTTACGCCGCGTCGCAAGCGCCACATCCCTTGGCGGTGGCTGGAAAGGACGCGGCGCCATGCTCCTGGCCCATCTTCTGCGCCGAGCGATCACGCAAGGGCGGCTCGACATCATCGACGCCCAAGGGCACGCGCACCGCTTCGGCGAAACCAAAGCCCGGCCGGACGCGGTTCTGCGCCTGCATGACAAAGGGGTGGCCCGCGCGCTCGTGCTGCGTCCCCGCCTGGCCTTCGGCGAGGCCTACATGGACGGGCGATTGACGATCGAGAAGGGCACTCTTGCCGAGGTGCTGGACCTTCTCGCCAACAACGCCGACGTGGCCGGACTGCTTCCTTTCGATCGACTGGCCGATCACTTCGCCGCCGCCACACGCGTCGTCCACCAACGCAACCTGCTAAGCCGCTCGGCCGCCAACGCCGCCCACCACTACGACCTGTCACGCCGGCTGTACGAGTTGTTCCTCGACCCCGACCTGCAATACTCCTGCGCTTATTTCGCCACACCGGGCCTGACCCTGGAGGAGGCACAGGAGGCCAAGAAACGCCTGATCGCCGCCAAGCTGTGCCTGAAGCCGGGCCAGAGCGTGCTGGATATAGGATGCGGCTGGGGCGGGTTGGCACTGTCACTGGCACGCCACGCCGAGATATCGGTCACCGGCATCACCCTCTCGGCCCAACAGTTGACCGTGGCGCGCGAGCGGGCCGAAGCTGCCGGGTTGAGCCATCGCGTCCGCTTCGAAATGCGCGACTACCGCACGATGAGGGGGAGTTTCGACCGGATCGTTTCGGTCGGCATGTTCGAGCATGTGGGTGTGCCGCACTACGGGGATTTCTTCCAGCAGGTGGCCGCGCTGCTGGCCGGAGACGGGGTGGCCCTGCTTCATGCCATCGGCCGTTCCGAGGGGCCGGGGACCACCAACCCGTGGTTCCGCCGGTACATCTTTCCCGGCGGCTACTCTCCCGCCCTGTCCGAGGTGTTGCCGGCGGTGGAAACCTCGGGCCTGTGGGTGACGGACCTGGAAATCCTACGCCTGCACTATGCCGAGACACTGAAGGCGTGGCGGGAACGATTCGCCGCCAACCGCGCCACTGTCGCCGACCTCCAAGGCGAGCGCTTCTGCCGGATGTGGGAATTCTATCTGGCTGGGGCTGAAATGAGCTTTCGCCGCCAGGGGCACATGGTATTCCACCTGCAACTGGCCAAACAGGCCGATGCCGTGCCACGGACGCATGACTATCTCCGGCACGGCCGTTGAGTCCATGCGGGAACTCCTTGAATTTCATTCAAATTCGCATTAACCATCTCGATCCGTCTGCGCGCTGCGGTTATCCCCGGCTTTATCCCCCTGTGGATAAAACGACCCACAGATTTTACGGGGATGC
>DASPMK010000462.1:0-5299 GCA_035627075.1 Azospirillaceae bacterium | reverse complement strand
CAACGACACCGAGTTCGGCCTGGCCTCCTATTTCTACGCGCGCGACATGGGGCGCATCTGGCGCGTCATGGAGGGGCTCGAATACGGCATCGTCGGCATCAACGAGGGCATCATCTCGACCGAGGTCGCCCCGTTCGGCGGCATGAAGGAGTCGGGTGTGGGGCGCGAGGGCTCGAAGTACGGTATCGAGGAGTATCTGGAGATCAAGTACCTGTGCCTGGGCGCCATCGACGTCTGACGGACAGGGCCGGCGTTATCGCTTGGCGGCGGCCACCGCTTCCTCCCACATGATGCGGAAGCTGTTGCGGGTGCGCGAGTTCAGGGGATGCCAGAAACGATCCGGCTTGAAGAAGGCCGGGCCGGGTTGGGTATCCCGGAGGTTGGCAGGCAACCTCTCCAGCGCCTTGTCGCTGACGATCACGTTGCCGAATTCGCGGGCGTAGATCGTTTGGGCATCGGGGCCGATGGCGTAATCCAGCAGCAGGTAGGCGGCCTCCAGCTTCTCCGGGTCGTCGGCTACGTGGGCGGCGATGGCAATGGTATCGAGCCACACCGTCGCCCCCTCGACGGGATCGGCCAGCCGCCAGGACTGCCCCGCCTTGCTGGCCGCCGTCACGCCAAACCAGTAGTCGGTGACGTAGGACAGCCCCGCCATCATCGTCGCGTCGGGAATCCCCGCCCAGAAGCCGGCGGCGTTCGCCACCAGGGTGCGCAGGTTCTCGTTGACCTTCTTCACCTGCTCGGGCGTGTAGCGGCCGATGTCGTAGACGTTGGTCGGCGCCACGCCGGACATCAGGGCCAGCTGGTAGATGTTGGCCTCGTACTGGTCGCCGGTAATGGCGTAGGTTCCCTTGGCCTGCGGTTCCAGGAGCACATGCCACGAGGCGGGCGCTTTCACCTTGGCGGCGTTGTAGGCCAGGGCGTAGGAACCGCCGATCAGCGGCAGGCCATACCGCCCCCCGGATGGCCCCTTGAAGAACGGCGCGTCGCGCAGGATCGCGAAGATGTCGGCGTAGTTGGACAGTCGGGCGGTATCGATGGGGTGGAGCATGCCGGTCAGGCGGCTTTGCTGGCCCTGGTAATAGCTGTGGGTGGGCGTCACCACGTCGGCCGCCTTGGCGCCGAGAGTTTCGAAGATGTCGTCGGATTTGGTGATGTGGTAGGCCGATCCGTCCGGCTTTCGGGTGAGCACCAGATCGATGTCCTGGCCCTGGGCGTGGGCGTGGGCCTCGAACTCCTTCTCGAAGACGCTGGTGTAACCTTCCCATTCCAGGACTGTGAGCTGGACCGCCTGGACCGGGGTGGATAGGCCCAGGAGCGCGCCGAGGACGGGAGCCATCCGGAAAAGCCCTCTCATCGATCAAACCTCCCCACGGGTTCCTGTCCACTCGCGCCGCGCGGCATTGGCGAATGATAAGGGAAGATTAAACGAAATTTTGTTGAATGTGCATCGCCGATATATGCCAAAGGACAGGAGACCCTACTCTCGACAAGGACGGGCGTTTGCGTTTCACTCGGACGAACCGGTTTGGAGGTCTGTCTTGCCCACTTACGATTTCGACCTGTTCACCATCGGCGCCGGCTCCGGCGGTGTTGCGGCCAGCCGACGCGCCGCCTCCTATGGCGCCCGCGTGGCCGTTTGCGAATCGAGCCGGGTCGGCGGCACCTGTGTCATCCGCGGTTGCGTGCCGAAGAAACTTTTGATGTATGGCGGCCAGTACCGCGATGCCTTCGAGGACGCCCCCGGCTACGGCTGGACGGTCGCCGCCCCGGCCTTCGACTGGCCGACGCTCCTGGAGCGCAAGAACCGGGAGATCGACCGGCTCAACGGCATCTACCTCTCCATGCTGGAGAAGTCCGGAGTCGCCCTGATGAGGGGGCACGGGCGGATCGTCGATCCCCATACCGTCGAGGTTGGCGGCCGGCGCCACACGGCGCGCCATATTCTGGTTGCCACCGGCGGCCATGCCGTGCGGCCCAGCATTCCCGGCATCGACTGCTCCATCACCTCGGACGAGGCGCTGGAGCTGAAGGAACTGCCGAAAAGCCTGATCATCATCGGCGGCGGCTATATCGCGGTGGAGTTCGCCTCGATCTTCAACGCCATGGGCGTCGAGATCACCATGCTGGTGCGCGGCGAGGAGTTGCTGACCGGCTTCGACGACGACGCGCGCGTCACGTTGGCCCAGGAGATGCGCAAGCGCGGCATCACCATTCACGCCCGCACCCAGCCGGCCCGGCTGGAGGACGGGGCGGGCGGAGTGTCGGTCTATGCGACCAACGGGCAGGTTTTCTGTGCCCAGATGGTGATGGCCGCCACCGGCCGCCGCCCCAACACCCACGGGCTGGGGCTGGAGGAGGTCGGAGTATCGCTCGACAAGCTGGGCGGCGTCCGGGTGGACCGCCAGTCGCGCACGGCGGTGGAGAGCATCCATGCGGTGGGCGATGTCACCGACCGGGTGGCGTTGACCCCGGTGGCCATCGCCGAAGGCCGCGCGGTGGCGGAAGGGCTGTTCAACCGCAATCTCGTCTCGGTGAATTACGACAACATCCCCACCGCCGTCTTCTCCACTCCGCCGGTGGGCAGCGTCGGCCTGACCGAGCGCCAGGCCCGCGTGCTGGCGCGCGACGAGGGCGGGGCGGTGGACATCTACCGCACCAGCTTCCGGCCGATGAAGCATACCCTGTCGGGCCGCGACGAGCGGGTGATGATGAAGCTGGTGGTGGACCGGGTGTCGGACCGGGTGCTCGGCTGCCACATGGTGGGGATGGATTCGCCCGAAATCATCCAAGGCCTGGCGATTGCGCTGAACTGCGGCGCCACCAAGGCGCAGTTCGACCGCACCATCGCGCTGCATCCCTCCACGGCGGAGGAGTTCGTGCTGCTGCGCGAGAAGGTGCCGGACCCGGAGGGGGAGGTGGTGTAAGGGCTTAGGGGATCTTGAGCAGCGCCTTTACCATGGCTCTGACATGAGCCATCAATTCCGCTGGAGCACGCTCGATGAACTGGGAGCGGCGCTCCAGCCACGACAGGCTTTTGACTTGGTCGCATAGTACGGCACTGTCCGTGGTTCCGCCCGGTGGGACCGGCATTTCCAACGGATAGCCCTTCACTTCGGATGTGATCGGACAAAGAATGCAAAGCTTGACGCGCTTGTTGTAGGCGATGGGTGTCAGGACGAGCGCGCGCCGATGACCGCGTTGCTCGTGGCCCTTTTGCGGATCGAAGTCGATCCAGATGATGTCTCCTTCGTCGGGGCAATAGGGCTCGGCGCTCACGCGAACTCTTCCCCTACCGCGTTCCCGGTCGAAACCTCACCGTGGATGTTTTCGTCGGTGATTCCGGCCAGCAGATCGTTGAGGCGATAAACGGGGGTATCAGGAATCGGTGTCGCCACAAGGCGGCCCTGCTCGATGTTGAGATCGGCGGCGGTCCCCTCGTCGATGTTGAGATCCTTGGCATAGGCGGCCGGGATGCGCAACGCGAGGCTATTGCCTCAACGAACGAACTGAACCTGCATGGCCGCCTTCCCTTCGCACAAGGATACATTGGATATACGTGGCGGAGGGTAAGGCGTCAATCCGCCTCCGCCGTCACCACCGGCTTGAACCGCGTCACCAGCCACACCAGCACCACCAGGGCCGGCAGCGCCGCGCCCGCCGTGAAGATGAAGTAGCTCACCCAGTCCATGCGCTCGGCGAACCAGCCAGCCGAGGCGCCGAGGAAGTCGCGGGCCAGGGCGGCGAAGGAGGTCAGCAGCGCGTACTGCGTCGCCGTGTAGGCGACGTTGCACAGGCTCGACAGGTAGGCGACCAGCGCGATGGTCGCCATGCCGCCGGTCAGGTTCTCGATGGCGATCTGTGCCGTCAGCATCGTCATGTCGTGGCCGGCGAACGCCAGGGCGGAGTAGCTGAGGTTGCTCAGCATTTGCAGCACGCCGCTGAAGAACAGCGCCCGAACCGTGCCCAGCCGGCTGACCACGATGCCGCCGAGCAGGCCGCCGGCAATGGTGGCGATCAGGCCGAACACCTTGGCGATCGAGGCGATCTCCGATTTCTCGAAGCCAAGGCCCCGGTAGAACGGGCCGGACATGGTGCCGGCCATGACATCGCCCAGTTTGTAGAGCGTGATGAACAGCAAGATCACCAGCCAGCCGCGCCGCGCCATGAACTGGGCGAAGGGGCCGATCACCGCGTCCTTGAGCCAGCCGACCAGTGTCGTCCGCTCCGGTGCCGGGCGGGCGACCCGCTTGGGCTCGGGCGTCAGAAGGACGGTGACCATGCCGATGCCGACCAGCGCCGCCATTACCCGGTAGACGTCCGGCCACGCAATCTGGTCGGCCAGGAACAGCGCCCCGGCCCCGGCCGCCAGCATGCCCAGCCGATAGCCCAATACGATGGTGCCGGCCCCGGCCCCCTGCTGGTCCTCGTCCAGCATCTCCACGCGCAACGCGTCGATCACGATATCCTGGCTGGCCGAGGAAAAGGCCACCAGCACGGCGAAAAAGGCCGTCCACCAGGGATCGGCCGCCGGATCGGTGGAGCCCATGCCCCACAGGCTGGCCATCAGCGCCGCCTGGGCGATCAGCGCCCAGCCGCGCCGCTGGCCCAGCCGGCGGGTGAGCAGCGGCAGCGGCAGTCGGTCGATCAGCGGCGCCCAGGCGAACTTGAACGAATACGGCAGCCCGACCAGGGAGAACAGGCCGATGGCGGTGAGGCTGAGCCCGTGGTCGTTGAGCCAATAGGACAGCGTGCTGGCGGTCAGCGCCAGCGGCAGGCCGCTGGCGAAGCCCAGGAACAGCACGGTCAGAATCCGCCGGTCACCATAGACGGCGGCGGAATGGAGCCAGGAGGAGGCGAACACGGGCGGACTACACCTCGAACGATTGGACGTGGCGCCGATCATAACGGCCGCTTGAGTACTCCCGCCAGTGGCAGCGTGGCGACAATCGGCGGCATCGCGCCGCTACGATGGTGGGGGGATGTTCAAACGGGTGGAAAAACAGCCGCAGTCGTCGTATAGCCTCTACCTTTCCACGTAAGTCAGGTGGAAATCGAGAGGGGCCCGTAAGGAGTTTGGATCGATGGCGGAGCGTTGGACACCGGACAGCTGGCGGTCGAAGCCGGTCAAGCAGATGCCGACCTATCCGGATGCGGCGAAGCTGGCCGCGGTCGAGGCGAAGCTGGCCGAGTATCCGCCGCTGGTATTCGCCGGCGAGGCGCGCCGGCTGAAGCAGCATCTGGCCGATGCCGCCGTCGGCAAGGCGTTTTTGCTTCAGGGCGGTGACTGCGCCGAGAG
>DASPMK010000461.1:0-5083 GCA_035627075.1 Azospirillaceae bacterium | reverse complement strand
CCACGGCGTGGATTGAACTGACCCTGCGCGAGGGCCGCAACCGACAGGTCCGCCGCATGACGGCGGCAGTGGGCTTCCCGACGTTGCGCCTCATCCGCTGGGCCATCGGCGACTGGACGCTGGAGGGGCTGGGTCCGGGAGAGTGGCGCGACATGCCGGCACCAGCCGTTTCACGGCCGCGTCGAGGGCCTCCGCCGGGTGGGCGGCGAAACCAAGGATGAGCCCCGACGCCTCCGTCTCCTCCTGGTAATGGTCGGACAGGGCCGAGGCCAGCACATCCCGCCTGCCCGCCCGTGCCACCACCGCCTTATCGGACAAGCCGCCGGCCAACCGCGCCACCAGATGCAGCCCGGCATCCCCCGGTTCGGGCGCCAGCGTTCCGGCGAGATGGCGCTCCAGGCTGTCGAGCAAGGCCGCCCGCCGCTCGCCGTAAAGTGAGCGCATGCGCCGCAGGTGGCCGGCGAAGTGACCCTCGGCCATGAAGCAGGCCAGCGCCGCCTGCGTTACCACCGTGGAGCCGCCGTCCAGGAAGCTGCGCGCCGCCGTCACCGCGTCCACCAGATCCGGCGGCACCACGAGATAGCCCAACCGCAACGCCGGAAACATCACCTTGGAAAAACTGCCGACGTAGATCACCCGGCCCGCCGTATCCAGCCCCTGCAAGGCGGCCAGCGGCGGCCCGGCGTAACGGAACTCGCTGTCGTAATCGTCCTCGACGATCCAGGCGTCGGCCCGCGCCGCCCAATCCAGCAGCCGCAGACGGCGGGCGAGGCTCATGGTCATGCCCAGCGGAAATTGATGCGATGGGGTAACGACTGCCGCACGGGCTTCCGGCGCGGTTTGTTCCCCTATCGAAACGTCCAAACCCTCGCCATCCACCGGCACCGGCACCAAACGCGCGCCCGCCGCCCTCAGCGCCGCCCGGATACCCCGCCATCCCGGCTCCTCCATCCACACCGCGTCGCCGGGGTCGAGCAGCAGCCGCGCCACCAGATCCAGTGCCTGTTGCGAAGACGAAACGATAACCACCTGCTCCCAAGAACAGCGCACCGCCCGCACGGCGCGCAGGTACTCCGCCACCGCCTCGCGCAAGGGACGAAAGCCTAATGGATCGCCTTCCATCGCCAGCCCCGCTCCGCCCGTCCGCCACGGCCGGGCCAGCAGTTGCCCCCACAGGACGAAGGGAAAGGCATCAAGCGCCGGATGCCCCAGCGCGAACGGCCGCCCCTCCACCGTGCGTCGCCACGGCTCCCGTGCCGCCAATTCCGCGCCCCGCCGCGACAGGCCGGCGCCGCGCCGTTCCGCCGCCGGAATGGTTGAGGCGGCGACGGGCACATCCGGCAGCGCCGGGCAGACGTAGGTACCCGCCCCCACCCGCCCCTCCACATAGCCCTCGGCCAGCAGCAGGTCGTAGGCGGTCATCACGGTGTTGCGCGACAGGCCCCATTCCTGGGCCAGATCGCGCGTGGGCGGCAGGCGGGTGCCGGCCTTCAGCCGCCCTTCCAGAATGGCGGCGCGCAAGGCCTGGTAGACCTGCCGAAACAGCGGCTCGGACCGCATCCGGTCGAAGACCGGCGGCCCCATGGCGGCCAGGACGGGTCGGGCGCGGCGGGCCATGAAATTGGACTCTCCGGATTGGCGGAAATGGACCTTTGCCAGGAACCAATGCCGCGCCATACCGAAGGCGTCAACACGCCGTGTTTCAGGAGCCACGAGATGGACGCCTATTCCCCCACGCCACGCACGCAACTCAAGCGCTTGCCCACGCGCGGCAGCCACGACCGCGCCGTGGTGCATGCCATCCTCGACGAGGCGCCGTTGTGCCATGTCGGCTTCGTGCGTGGCGGCAGCCCGGTGGTTATCCCCACCACCCATTGGCGGATGGGCGAGGAACTTTTCATTCATATGGCCAACAAGAGCCACATGATGCGGGAATTGCTGGACGGGGCCGAGGCCTGCGTCACCGTCAGCCTGATCGACGGCTGGGTGCTGGCCCGCTCGGCCTTTCACCACTCGGTCAACTACCGTTCCGTGGTGGTGTTCGGCCGCCCCCGGCTGGTGACGGACGCAGCGGAGAAGCGGGCGGCGTTCGACGCCCTGATCGAGAAGATCGCCCCCGGCCGCTCGGCCGAGGTCCGCCCGCCCAACGAGGTGGAGATGCGCGCCACCGCCGTGCTCGCCTTTCCGCTGGACGAGGTTTCGGCCAAGACCCGCTCCGGTCCGCCCAAGGATGACGCCGAGGACATGACCGTGCCCGTCTGGGCGGGGGTCGTGCCGCTGTCGCTGGCCGCCGGCACACCGATTCCCGACGAAACGGCGGCGGAATGATATTATTTGTTAAACGTTAAGACGCCCAAAAAATAGGCGATCGCGAGGGGTTGAGGCTCTCCACCTCCCTGCCTCTCCGGTTGCCGCAGCCACTTTGCCGCTGATTTGTGCAAATGCGAAAGAACTGATCATGCCCGGGTATTGCACTACCCGCGCACAGACTCCGCTTGTCTAGTTTCTTAAACGCAGCTAGCGTCCGAATCATCCGTTGGCGACATACCTGCCCCGCGCAAGACGGGGGGCAGGTACGCTCGGAAATTGGCTCGATGGATGGCGGCACCATGGCGATGGCGGCGGAAAAACTGGTCCGGTTCGACGCGGTCCAAAAAACCTACGACGGCGAGCACCTCGTTGTGAAGGACCTCAACCTCGACATCCAGAAGGGAGAGTTCCTCACGCTCCTGGGACCGTCGGGATCGGGCAAGACGACCACCTTGATGATGCTCGCCGGTTTCGAGGTGCCTACTCATGGCGAGATCTACCTCGACGGCAATCCAATCAAGAACGTGCCGCCCCACCGTCGCAACATCGGCATGGTTTTCCAGAACTACGCCCTGTTCCCGCACATGACGATCGAGGAAAACCTCGCCTTCCCGCTTCAGGTCCGCAAGCTGTCCAAGGCCGAGGTCCGGGACAAGGTGACCAAGGCGCTGGCGATGGTGCGCCTGGAGAAGATGGGCAAGCGCCGGCCCGGTCAGCTGTCGGGCGGCCAGCAGCAGCGCGTGGCGCTGGCCCGCGCCCTGGTCTTCAACCCGCAGCTGGTGTTGATGGACGAACCCCTGGGCGCGCTCGATAAGCAACTGCGTGAGCACATGCAGCTCGAAATCAAACATATCCACGAGACGACCGGCATCACCGTGGTCTACGTCACCCACGACCAGTCGGAAGCGCTGACCATGTCGGATCGCATCGCCGTCTTCAACGACGGCATCATCCAGCAGATCGACCGGCCGGACGTGCTCTACGAACGCCCCGCCAACAGCTTCGTCGCCCACTTCATCGGCGAGAACAACACGCTGGACGGCACCGTCGAGAATATCGAACAGGACGTCTGCACCGTCCGCCTCGACAATGGCGACCGGGTCCGCGCGGCGGCCATCAACGTCGCCGGCCCCGGCGCCCGCACCACGCTCTCGGTCCGGCCGGAGCGGGTGGTGGTGGAAGGCGATGGCCCCGCCCACCCCAATAAACTGGCGGCGCAGGTGCGAGACGTCATCTACCTCGGCGACCACATCCGCGCGGTCATGGCCGTCGCCGGCAATCCGGAATTCATGCTCAAGCTGCCGGTAGGCGGTCACCGCCTGCGGCTCGCTCCGGGCGACACCGTCTTCATCACCTTCGCGCCGGAGGACTGCCGGGCTCTCGACCCGGTCGGCTGACCTTTTTCAATATCCATAAAACGAAAGGATCTGGGATGCTTATGCGTTCGATGGCGATGGGCCTTGTGGCCTCCCTCACCGCCGGCCTGCTGTCCACCGCGGTTCAGGCCCGCGATCTGACCGTCGTGTCCTGGGGCGGCGCCTACCAGGATGCCCAGAAGAAGGTCTACTTCGAGCCGTTCAAGGAAGCCGCCGGCGTCCCTCTGCTCGATGAGGCCTGGGACGGCGGCATCGGCGTGCTGCGTGCCAAGGTCGAGGGCGGCAACGCCCCGTGGGACGTGGTCCAGGTCGAGTCCGAGGAACTGGAACTGGGCTGCGAGGAAGGGCTTTACGAGAAGCTCGATTTCTCCCTGATCGGCGGCGCGGCCAGCTATCTGCCGGAAGCCGTGCATGAGTGTGGTGTCGGCGCCATCGTCTATAACTTCGTCCTGGGCTACGACAAGGATCGCCTGAAGGAAAGCCCGACGTCCTGGGCCGACTTCTTCGACACCAAGAAATTTCCGGGCAAGCGCGCGCTGCGCCAGGGTCCGAAGACCACGCTGGAGATCGCTCTGATCGCCGACGGCGTGGCGCCCAAGGACGTCTACACGGTGCTGGCCACCGACGCGGGCGTGGCGCGCGCGTTCAAGAAGCTCGATACCATCAAGCCGGATCTCATCTTCTGGAAGGCCGGCGCCCAGCCGCCGCAGCTGCTGGCCTCGGGCGAAGTCGCGATGACCTCCGTCTATAACGGCCGCATCGACGCCGCCAACAAGAAGGACGGCAAGAACTTCGGCATCATCTGGAACGGCAGCCTGTTCACCATCGACAGCTGGGTGATCCTGAAGGGCTCGCCCAACAAGGCGGCCTCGCTGAAGTTCCTGGAGTACGTCGGCAAGGCCGAGAACCAGAAGAACCTGCCCGAGCACATCGCTTACGGCGTCACCGCCAAGGCGTCGTCGGAGATGATCGACAAGGCGCGGCTGGCCGACCTGCCGACCGCCCCGGAGAACATGGCCAACGCCGTCAAGGTTTCCGACGCCTTCTGGATCGAGAACCTCGACAAGCTCACCGAGCGCTTCAACAAGTGGGCGGCGAAATAATGCCAAGTTCAAAAAGTTCTCACTTCTGAACTTGGATAGGGCCGCGACCGCGGCCCCGCGCCCCCGTGGGCGCGAAGCCAAGCGGCCGGATGGCCGCGCCCGGCGTTTGAGGGTTCAGAAAGTTCTGACCGGCGGTCAGAACTTTCTGAAACGGGTATAATACCGGCGAGCCCCTGAAGGGACTCGCCTTTGCCCTCAAACGCCGGGCGCGCGCCTCCGCGCGCTTGGCTTTCGCGCCCACGCGGGCGCGCCGCCGCGGTCGCGGCGACCGACGAGCGATTGAAAAGTCATTTC
>DASPMK010000460.1:0-9170 GCA_035627075.1 Azospirillaceae bacterium | reverse complement strand
AAAAGTGGCGGAAATACGCCAGTTTGCCCTGGTGGCGGGTGCTACATAATTCCGCACCTTTTCATTGGTGGTTGCCGTTTCCAGAACGGAGGGCTGGTCGGCCACGCGGGCGAGCAGGCCGGAATAGTCGGCCGCGACGAGGCCCAACTGCTTGGCCAGCCACAGCACGACGCGAACATTGCCTTGGTCGAGAAGCTGTTCCAGCTTACGCGCCGTCTTCTCCCGCAGCATTTCCATGTGCGCGGCGGATTCCGCCCGCGCGCGGGCTTGCTCCTCCGCCACCAGACGGCGGAAGCGGTCGTCGGAGCGCATTTTCTTCCAGATGGTGACGCGGGAGCAGCGATAGAGTTCGGCCACCTGCGTCACCGGCGCGCCGCGCCCGAGCACCAGGGCGATCTCGTCCCAGTCGATGCGCCGGCGGGGGGCGGTTTCGGAGATGGCGGCGGCGGCGGGCATGATAGGCTCCGGGGAAAGGGGGGAAGCAAAGCTTGACAGGATAATTATCCTTTATCAAGACCTATAATCCTTTGATCGACCCGGGCCGGGCGAACTCTCGTCATACGTGGGACTGACCCGCGTATCCGCTGCCGCGCCATACCCGGTGGCTGCCAAAACCGGAGCGTCCGGGCACCCGTCCCGTCCGCCGCGACCTCGAAATCCTCCCGTTGCCGCCTCCAACCACCCCACCCCTTCCCCACGGTCCTTCGGTCGTGTATGAAGCGCTCCTATGACGCTCATCACCGACACCGCCGATCTGGAAGCCTTCTGCCACCGTCAGGCCAAGGCTGAGTACATCACCGTCGACACCGAGTTCATGCGGGAAAAGACCTACTGGCCGCAGCTCTGCCTCGTGCAGATCGGCGGGCCGGAAGAGTCGGCCGCCATCGACCCGCTGGCCGAGGGCATGGACCTGACCTCGCTGTTCGAGCTGATGGCCAATCCCAACGTGCTGAAGGTGTTCCACGCCGCCCGCCAGGACGTGGAAATCTTCTGGCATCTGTCGGGCAAGATCCCGGCGCCGCTGTTCGACACCCAGGTGGCCGCCATGGTCTGCGGCTTCGGCGACAGCGTCGGCTATGAGACACTGATCAGCAAGCTGACCACCGCGCGCATCGACAAGTCCAGCCGCTTCACCGACTGGTCGCACCGGCCCCTGACCGACCGGCAGTTGACCTATGCCCTGTCTGACGTCATCCACCTGCGTCCGGCGTTTGAGAAACTGCGCAAGCGGCTGGCCAAGACCGGGCGGGAGCACTGGCTGGCCGAGGAAATGGCCGTCCTGACCGATCCCGCCACCTATCAGGTGGTGCCGGAGGAATCCTACCAGCGCCTGAAGGTCCGCACCTCCAAGCCGCGCTTCATGGCGATCCTGCGCGAGGTGGCGGCGTGGCGCGAGCGGGAGGCGCAGAAGCGCGACGTGCCGCGCCAGCGCATCGTGCGCGACGAGTCCGTCCTGGAAATCGCCGCCCATGCCCCTACCACCGTCGACGACCTCGCTCGTACGCGGGGGCTGGGCAAGAGCTTCGCCGAGGGGCGGCTGGGCACCGATCTGCTGGCCGCCATCCAACGCGGCATCGCCATCCCGGAAAAGGACTGCCCGCGCGTCGAGGAGCGGCTGGAACTGCCGCCCGGCATCGCGCCGATGGTCGAACTGCTGCGCGTGCTCTTGAAAATGAAGTGCGAGGAGAACCATGTCGCCACGCGGCTGGTCGCCTCCTCCAGCGATCTGGAGGCCATCGCCGCCGACGACAAGGCTACCGTACCGGCACTGCATGGCTGGCGGCGCGAGCTGTTCGGCGAGGCGGCGCTGGCGCTCAAGCACGGGCGCCTGGGGCTCGCCATCGTCGACAAGCGGGTCAAACTGGTGCCGTTGACCGTGTCGGAGGGGTAAGGCGCCATAAATCTCCCCGAACAATCTGCTCGGCCCTTAAATTATTTTTAAAGCCACCAATTCTCTACTGGAAGAGACTCGCGCGCGAGTCCGGTGTCGAGGGCCAGGGCGGCGCGTTGGCGCGCGTCGCTGTCGTTGCAAGGGGAAGCATTTATGGACGCCAATCGCGGTCGCCCGCCGAGTCCCAGGGACCGGGTTCACCTGACGTCTCAGGAGCGGCAGGCTGCCGTCCAGGCCGCCGCCGACAAGAAGCCGGAGTACGACGACCATAAGCTCTTGAAGCTGTTGCGTTCGGCCAAAAGCGAGCTGGCGGGGCTGCGCCTCATCCATTTCCACCTGTCGTTGCTGCGGGACAAGGATTCCGGCAACCAGCTCCTGGTGCGCACGCTGATGGGCGAGATGACCTCGGCGGCGTCGTACCTCCAGGCCTTCGTTATTTCCAACGGCGACGTGATCGTGCTCTACAAGGGGCTGAAGCTGTCGTCGATCACCGAGGTCTGCCAGAAAATCGAGAGCCTGTTTCTGGCGCGCACCACCATGACCGACGCCAATCCATACAAGGAGTTCGCGCTGTACTCCATTATGGAGTTGTCGCTGAACTTCATCATCGTCATGCGCGTCCTGGAAGAGCTCCATCGCGGCGAGCCGGAGGTGGTGCCGCAGGAAACCAAACCGCCGATCACGCTGGAGGAAATGGGCAAGCTGGAACGGGTGATGCAGATGTTCGATCTGTCACCGTTCCTGTTTAATCAGGCGATCGTCGATCTGGGCGCGCACGCCACCGACATGGAAAAGCAGTACGAATATTTCGAACTGTACATTTCCATCCGGCTTCTTCAGGAGCGGCTGTGCCCGGATTACGACATTACCGCCAACCGCTGGCTGTTCAATTACTTCACCACCAACCTGGACCAGTCGGTGCTGCGGGCGCTCAGTCACGGCATCAGCTTCATGCGCGGCCGTCAGATCGGGCTGAACATCAACCTCGCCACGGTGATCTCCACCGGCTTCATCAAGTTCGACGAGCGGCTGCCGATCGATTATCGCGGTAACGTGGTGCTGGAAATCGCCAAATCCGACCTGATCGAAAACCTGCGGCTTTTCGAGGAGGTCAGCGAGTTCGCTCGCGAGCGTAAGTACAAGATCTGCGTCGACGGCCTCAATCCCTTCTGGATCACCAACTTCGATCTGGAAGGGCTGAACGTCGATTTCGCCAAGATCTTCTGGCAGGGCGATATGCTCGACATGGACGAGGATTTTCGCCACCAGTTCTTGGAAAAGGTGAAGACGCAACGGCGCTGCCAGTTCGTGCTCGCCCGCTGCGATACCGTGTCGAGCCTGCTGTTCGCGCGGGAGGCCGGCATCAATCTGGTTCAGGGCCGCGCCGTCGACAACATCCTGCGCAAGGGCGTCACCGTCCGCGAGGCCATCGGTGCCGCCGAGGAAATCCACCGGGAATAAGGGAGGCGGGAACAGGTCCGCCCTACCCCCGCGTCTGGATTTCGGCGGTGCGGCTCAGCGCCTTGGCCAGCGATTCCAGGCGACGCTCGACCATTTCACCTTTCAGGCTGGCCTCGTCCTCCGGCAGAACCAGGATCAGCCGGTCCTCGTCCAGGCGCAGGGACGTGCGCTGCAACAGCGTCATGACACCGCCGGTCAGGGTGTGGGCCAAACGCAGCGCCAAGCCCAGGATGTTGGCCTTGATCGCCTGACCCTCGCGAACCAGCCCGCGCGCCGGGGCGGTCAGGCCGTCGTCCAGCCGGCCGCCGTAGCGGGTGTGGAGCGCCAGTGCCAGGAAAGCCCGCTCGGCGTGGTCGAGACCGGCGAACGGCAGGCGCAGAATGCGCAGGAACGCGTGCTCGGCGCGGTAATCCGGGTGCTCCACCCAGCCGAGGTCCGACAACAGGCAAGCGGCATGTCTGAGGCAGGCCGCCCCCTGGTCCTCGCCCCCGAACAGGCCGGCGGTCCAGCTGACCAGAATTTCGGCCGTACCGAAGCGCCCCTGGCGCGCCGCCAGTTCCTCGCACGACGCGATCAGCGGGTCGTGGCGCTGCTCCTCGGGCGACAGGAGATCGAACAGGTGACCCTCGCGCAGGCCGTAAGCGGAAAACACCACCGACGACGGCTGCACCATGCGGATCAGCCGCTCCATCACCAGGGCGGCGAATGGCAGGGTGTCGTTGCGCCGGCGCGAACCGCCGCCCATGCGGTCGAGCGAGCCTTTCGACTGGCGTGCCACCAGAGCGGCGAAATCGCGAGCCATCGGCCCGGCGATCTCGTAATGGTGGATGACGTGCAGCGGATGACGCACATGCTCCATGTGCAGTTTGGCCAGCGCCCGCCAGTTGCCGCCCACCGGAAAGAAGGCGCGGCCGCGGTGCCCGGCGAGCCAGGAGAGCTTTTCCAGATGCTGGTCGATGATCTTGACCGCCGCCGCCTGACGTCCGCCGGCCGCGTCGATCAGGCGGAAGGGCCCCAGCGGCAGGGTCACCTGCGGCCCGATCACGCCGCGTTCCAGCCCTACCAGTTCCAGACTGCCGCCGCCGAGGTCGCCCATCAGACCGTCGGCGCCCGGCGTGCCGGACAAAACGCCCTGGGCCGACAGCCGCGCCTCCTCCTCTCCGGAAATGACACGGACGGTCAGGCCGGTGCGCCGCTCCACCTCCGCCACGAAGGCCGGGCCGTCGTCGGCATCGCGCACCGCCGCCGTCGCCAGCACATCGACACGGGCGACGTGCATCCCCCGCACCAGATGGCCGAAGCGCTCCAGATTGGCAAGCGCCAGCTTCACCCCGTCGGGGTTGAGGTGGCCGGTGCGCTCCACCGTGCGTCCCAGACCGCACATGATCTTTTCGTTGAAGATCGGGAACGGCGCGCGGGTCAGGGCATCGTACACCACCAACCGGATCGAGTTCGAACCGATATCGATGACGGCCACCCGGTCGGGTCGGCCCGCTCCGGCGAACGCCGGGTGTTCAAAAGCGAGAGGCATCGTTCGAGCGCACGGATAGCTATGGGGTGTATCGATCGGCGTAAGCCCCTGGGCCCACGCCGATCATTGTATTACGAACGGCCCTTGAGAACCAGACGCGGTGGTTGCCGCTCGGAGGCGAGCGAACTGCCGCGCCCGGACAGGCTGGGGTTGGTCATGAAGTAATTGTGGGCGCTGAAGGCATTGGCCCCGGCCGGCGACCGATGGAACTTCCCCGCGACGCCGTCGAGAATCCAGGTGCTGGCTTCGTCCTTCAGATTGGCCACCATGATCTGGTCGAGGATCTGCTGGTGCACCGTGTCGTTTTCGATCGGCACCAGGGTTTCGATGCGACGGTCGAGGTTGCGCGGCATCCAGTCGGCCGAGGAGATGAACAGCTTGGCCTTCTCGTGCGGCAAACCATGGCCGTTGCCGAAGCAGATGATGCGGCCGTGCTCCAGGAAGCGGCCGACGATGCTCTTGACCCGGATGTTCTCCGACAGCCCCTTCACTCCCGGACGCAAACAGCAAATGCCGCGAATGATCAGGTCAATGGCCACGCCGTTCTGCGATGCCTCGTACAGCTTGTCGATGATTTCCGAGTCGACCAGTGAATTCAGCTTCACCCACAGGGCCGCCGGGCGGCCGGCGCGAGCGTGGGCGATCTCCGCGTCGATATGCTCCATCAGCCGCTCGCGCAGGTTGATCGGGGCGATGGCGAGCTTTTCCAGCTCGCGCGGTTTGGCGTAGCCGGTCATGTAGTTGAACATCACCGCCGCGTCGTGGCACAGCGCCGGATGGCAGGTGAAGAACGACAGATCAGTGTAGACCTTCGCCGTGATCGGGTGGTAGTTGCCCGTGCCGAAGTGAGCGTAGGAGCGCAAGCCCAACGATTCACGCCGCACTACCAGCGACACCTTGGCGTGGGTCTTCAGGTCGACGAAGCCATAGACCACCTGGCAGCCGGCGCGCTCCAGGTCGCGTGCCCACTGGATGTTGGCCTCCTCGTCGAAACGGGCCTTCAGCTCGACCATCGCCGTGACCGACTTGCCGGCCTCCGCCGCCTCGATCAGCGCGGCGACGATCGGCGAGTTCTTCGATGTGCGGTAGAGGGTCTGTTTAATCGCCACCACCGCCGGGTCGCGCGCCGCCTGACGCAAGAATTGCACCACCACGTCAAAGCTTTCGTAGGGGTGATGGACCACGAAATCCTTCTGGCGGATGGTGGCGAAGCAGTCACCGCCGAATTCGCGGATGCGCTCGGGGAAGCGGGCGTTGAACGGACGGAAGACGAGGTCCGGCCGCTCGTCGATAATCAGCTCCTTGAGCTGGTTCAGGCCGATCAGCCCGTCCATCATGAACATGTCGTCGGGGCTGACGCGCAGTTCGTGGCGCAGGAATTCGCGCAGGTCCTCCGGCATCTCGGCATTGACGGCCAGACGGATGACACTGCCACGCCGCCGGCGCTTCAGCGCCGATTCGAAGGTCCGGACGAGGTCTTCCGCCTCTTCGTCGATCTCCATCTCGCTGTCGCGGATGATGCGGAAGATGCCCGAGCCCTTGAGCATAAAAGGTGGGAACAGACGGTTGATGAACATCAACACCACCTGTTCCAGTGACACGAAGCGCACGTCGGAACCCGGCAGGCGAATAAAACGTTCAAGTTGGCCCGGCAGCGGCACCAGCGCATCGAGGCTGATGTGGGGATTCGACGGGTCTTCCAGTTGCAGCACCAGCGAGAAACCGGCGTTGGGCATGAACGGGAAGGGATGCGCCGGGTCCACCGCGATGGGGGTGAGGATGGGAAAGATGTCGTTGAGGAACTTGTCCTCAAGCCAGTCGCGCTCAGCCGCCGACAATTCCTCGGCGTCCACCACGCTGATGCCGTTCTCGCGCAGTACCTGCCGCAGGTCGCGCCAGCACTTCTGCTGGATGCTCATCAACTCGGCCACCCGCGCGTTGATCGCGGCGAGCTGTTGGGCTGGGGTGAGGTTTTCCGCCGACAGCGTCTTCACCCCCTGCGACACCTGGGCCTTCAGGCCGGCGACGCGCACCATGTAGAATTCATCGAGGTTGCTGGCCGAAATCGACAGGAAGCGCACCCGCTCCAAAAGCGGGTGATTCTCGTTGTAGGCTTCTTCCAGGACGCGCTGGTTGAAGTCCAACCAGGACAGCTCTCGGTTGATGAAGCGGTCCGGGGAGGTGCGGTCGAATGGAAGTGCCTCGATTGCCTCAACGCTGGTCACGGATGCCTCGACACCAGATTGTAAGAATGAACACGTATCATACCGCAGTTCCGTTACGGTTTGTCGTCTGTGATTGAAGGAACAGCTGTGAACGCATTCCCTTCCCGCCGGCTTTGAGGTGGCGTCGATGAAAACCTTGTACTTGATGCGTCATGGCAAATCCGCCTGGGACAATCCCGAACTGGCCGACCACGAGCGCCCGCTGGCGCCGCGCGGCGTCCGCGCGGCCACCCGCGTCGCCCGCCACCTGAAACGGCGCGGCGTGCGGCCGGACCTGATCGTGTGCTCGACCGCACGCCGCGCCGCGGACACCGCGGATCGCGTGGCGGACGAGTTGGAGGTCGGCGTGCCGGTGGAGCGCGAGCGCGGGCTGTACCTGTGCGGCGCCCCGGCGCTGGTTCAGCGGCTGCGCGACCTGCCGGACAGCGCCGGCATGGTGCTGCTGGTCGGTCACAACCCCGACCTCCACGACGCGGCGCTGGCGCTGGTCGACGAGTCGCCCCTGGCCGCCAACCCGACGGACTTCCGGGCGCTCTCCGCCAAGTTCCCCACCGCCGCGTGCGTCGCCCTGGAATTTTCCGTGGACCGCTGGCGCGATATCGCGCCTCATGCCGCACGCCTCCTCGAGTACATCCAGCCGCGTAAACCGGATTGATAGAGGCGGCGCCTGAAGGCTTCGTCCGTTTGTTGAAGGGAGCGCAAGTCGCCATGGATACCGTGCATGCCACGCCGACGCGAGAGGCCCAGCGCCCCATGACCGCCGCCCCTGAAAGGTCCGCCCCCACCACCGCCGGCCGGGAGGTGGAACTGAAGCTCCAATGCTCCGCCGATGCTCTGGCGGAACTGGCCCACCACCCGGTGTTCGCCTCGGCCGATGCCCGCGTGACCCGCCGCCTGCGCACGGTCTATTTCGATACCCCGGATTTGCGGCTGGCCGCCGCCGGCGTGGCGGTGCGCATGCGCCATGAGGACGGACGGCACATCCAATCGGTCAAAACCATGAGCGCCGGCACACCGGCCGATGCCGCCGGCGTCGCGGTGCGCCGCGAGTGGGAGTGGCCCGTGGCGGGGGAGTCCCCCGACCTTGTCCTGTTGGCCCAGGACGACGTGCGTCCGCTGGTACCGGCCAACGCCCTGCCCGACCTGGAGCCGCTGTTCGTCACCGATCTGGAGCGCACCACGCTGGTCCTGCACCCCGACCCGTTGACCGCGATCGAGGTGGCGCTGGACCTCGGCATAATCCGCGCCGGCACGGCATCGCGGCCGGTGAGCGAGGTGGAATTGGAACTGAAGGCCGGGCCGGTCGGGCGACTGTTCGAACTGGCGCGCGCGCTGCAGCGGATCATGCCCGTGCGCATCGCCACCGAGAGCAAGGCGGATTTGGGGCTGGCCCTGGTGACCGGGCGGGGACCGCGGCCGGTCCAACCGGAGCCGTTGGCTCTGTCGCCGGCCACCACCGTCGCCGAGGCATTTCGCCATATCGTCCGCCATTGCCTGGGACACCTGCTGGCCAACGAGGCGCCGACCCTGTCCGGGTTGCCGGTCGATTCGCCGTCGCCCGAAGGCGGCCAGACCGAAGGATTGCACCAGATGCGGGTGGCGCTGCGGCGTCTGCGGGTGGCGTTGCGCTTTTTCGGCGGCGTGATCGAGTCGCCGGCCCTGGACGAGTTGGCGGGGGAAATCCGCTGGCTCGCCGACCGCCTGACCCCGGTCCGTCATTGGGACGTGTTCCTGTCGTCGTTCATCGAGCCGTTCAGCCGCCGCAACGCCGGCCTTGTCGGCCTGGAAGTGCTGGCCGAGGAGGCGGTCCGGGCGCGGCACGAGGAAGCGGGGGACGCGCTGGACGCCATTCAGTCGGCTCGTTACACCTCGTTCCTGCTGAACCTTGCCGGGTGGCTGGAGGAAGGCGGATGGCACGCTGGCGCCGCCCCCGCCCGGCGGGCGCGGTTGGACCGGCCGATGCGCGAGTTGGCCGTCCCCTGGCTTGACGCCTGCCAGCGCAAGGTGCGCAAAGCCGGTAAGCGCGTCCAGGACCTGGACGCCGACGACCAGGACCGCCTGC
>DASPMK010000459.1:0-2180 GCA_035627075.1 Azospirillaceae bacterium | reverse complement strand
GGGCTGCCTTCACCCTGGCCGAGGGCAGCCGGGACGACGGCCTGCGCCGGGTGGACAGCGATGGGGCGGCGCTCACTCTGTTCGGCGCGGCCGATCTGGCGGGAATGCGGTTCGACGGCTATCTTGCGGGCGGGTGGGACGGGCACGACACCGCGCGAACCATCCTGGCCGGCGCGTCCGCCGCCAGCGCCACCGCCTCGGTCCGCGACCGCTGGGCGGGCGCCGGGGTATCGGTGGGGGTCCCCCGGAGTTGGGGAGCGTTGACGGTGATGCCGCTGGTCCGGCTGGATGTCGTCCGGGTAGCCCTGGAGGGCTATCGCGAAGCGGGGGCGGGCTTCCTGTCCGCCACCGTCGGCGATTACCTGGAGGTTGCCGCCGAGGCCGGGCTGGGCGCCGAGGTAAGCTATGCCTGGTCGGCCGAGGAGGGCTGGCTGGTGCCGTGGGGACGCCTGCTGGTGGAGCGAGCGCTGGCGCGGGGCGAACGGGTGCCGGTGGTTCTTCAGGACGCCGCGGGCACCGCCTTCACCCTGGAGCGTGACGCCGCCGATCCCCTGTGGCTGGAGGCCGGGGTGGGGTTGGGGTGGTGGCCGAAACCGGGATGGGGCCTGACGGCGGACTGGCGCGCCGACATGGGCCGGGGTGGGCCGCCCGGCCACGCGGTAACGGTGGGTGGGCGGCTGCGCTGGTAGTCGGGTCGGAAGGGGAGTTACAGCAACGGCACCAGTCAAAACCCCGTGCCGCAGGCGTTAGACGACAACCGTCTCGGCGCCGGAAACGACACGGTTCTTGCCCGTCTGCTTGGCGACGTACATGCGCTGGTCGGCAACTTCCACCAGCGCCTGCCAGTCCTCGACCACATCCACGCTGGTTTCGGCGATGCCGATGGAGGCGGTGAGCGGGCTGTTGTCGGGACGAAGCCCCAGACCCGCCGCACGCAGCCGTTCCACGGCCACCAGCGCGCCGGCCAGGTCGGTGTTGGGCAGCACCAGCAGGAACTCCTCGCCGCCCCAGCGAACCACGATGTCGCTGGACCGGGTCATGCGCTTGAGCGCCGCCGCCGCGTCGCGCAGCACGCGGTCGCCCTCTTCGTGACCGTAACGGTCATTGATCTGCTTGAAATTGTCGATGTCGACGAAGACCAGCGACAGGGGCTGGGCCATGCGGTAGGCGTTGTGGAATTGCAGGCGCAGCAACTCCTCGCCGATGGGCCGCGCGAAGGTGCCGGTCAGCCCGTCGTGGGCGGCCTGGTTGACCAGCATCATCATGAAGTGGAGTTGGCTCATGCCGGCCAGCGTCGCCACCACCGTCAGCAGCACCAGGAGCCACAGGGCACCGAGGTAGGAGTTGAACGGGAACACCGCCGAGCCGGCTATGCCGGCGATGAAATGGGCGATCAGCAACGGGGCCGCGAACACCGCGCCTTCGATGGCGGTGATGGGAAAGACCGACAGGCCCGCCACCATGACGAACGGCAGGAAGGCATAGCCGGCGGCCACCGCCGAGGCGGGGCCACCGATCTGGTGGGCGTTCAACAGCGGGTGCGACAACAAAAAGAACACTGTCGGCACCGAGAGAAGCCAGATCAGCGCCCGCCACGCGCCTTGGACGGTTTCCTGCGGCCGATAGGCGAGCGCCAGCACGCCGAAGGCCCCGGACGCCACGACCCGCAAGCCGGCCAGCCAGCCCCACAGCGGCCAGGGAAACATCAGCATGTCGATGACGATCCACAGGGGGGTCAGCAGCGCGAACACCGCCGCCACCATGTGTACGCGCGAAATGATCAGCTGGGCTCGCCGTCGCTGGATCAGCGTGGAATGCCGGAAGGGAGTGATAAGGTCGCGGATTTGCGCAAGGGACAGGTCCCCGTCCATGGTGGAGAACGCCTTTTCCGCGATTTGCATAGCGACCCTGATGGCCTTGTCGTACACCGCGCGGCACCTCCCCTCGTCTGTTCCCTTATCAATAGTGTGGAACTGCCCGAGGGAAGACGTCAACAACCTGCGGGGGTGCGGATATAGTGTCGCAGGTGCCGGTGCATCGTTCGTCTGTTGGGCCAATTTGTCAATGCCTCGTGGACGAACGAGTCTGCCCGATCGAAAAGTTCACCCCCTGTGCGCTCTCGCCGAGGCTCGCCCGGCCACGCGACCAATGTATCCCGGCGGTGTTTTTGAAGGATGGGC
>DASPMK010000458.1:0-3129 GCA_035627075.1 Azospirillaceae bacterium | reverse complement strand
CCTCGTCCAGCTTATGCCGGGCGTCGGCCAGTTCCCGTCGGGTCAGGGCGGTTTCCTGCCGCACCTCGTCGCTGGCCCGGTGGCGGCAGCGCAAGGCGGCGTGGGTTATCGCCCCGCCGGCCAGCGCCGTCGCCCCCACCGCCAGCCCGGCCACGGCGAAGCCGCTCCACGACGCCTCCCCGCCGATCGCCTCCTGGCCCAGCCAGTGGCCGAGCGCCAGCAGGCCCGAGGCGTGCAGTGCCAGGACACCGCCGGCCGCTATGGAGCGTCGCGGCCGGTTGGCTTGGGAGGGCCGCGATGATAAGGGTCGAGATGCCATCGAAAAGCCTGAACGCCCCTGGAAACACGCTGCCGGGTTGTTTCGCCAAAGGCTTTGAGTTCGAAGGGGATGATAGCGGAACACACATACGCCGCAATGCCCTATCGGTGCCGGGCCGACAAGATATTTCAGTGAGCCGAGTGACCGGTGCCCGGTCAGGCATTCAGCACCGCCCGCACCAGGGTGGCCTGAGAAAGCCGTCGTTCCGGCCTGTCCGTGCCCGCTTGCCACGACATAGCCGCTTCGACAGTTGACCTGTGTCAAGGCAGGTATCGTATCGGTGCTACATATTTAAATATGCAGGACGCGCCTTATGACCAGGACCTGCGGAGAAACACCGGCCTGAGCAAAACCGCTCAACGCATTAGGAGTTCATGATGAATACCAGCAGCGTTCTTGGTCGCTTCAAAGTAGTGGTCCGCATCGCCGCAGGCTTTGCCGTCCTCCTTGCTCTTCTCGTTTTGATTGCCGGCATCGGGGCCTTCGGCCTTGACGCGGCTAAGGAAAGTTTCAAAAATTATGCTTCTGTTAGCGATAATTCGCTGAATGTCGCGGAGATCAATGGCGATGCCTCCGATATGCGTCGCAACGTCATCTCCTACGCCTACACCGGAGACGATAAATTCGTCCTGCGCGCCAGGGAGCTTCAGGGGGCAATCGCAAGCCGGCTTCCAAAGGCCATCCAGGAAACCCACAACCCGGACCGGCGTGTCAACCTGGAGCGGATCAAGACTCTCTTTGAAGCCTATCAGGCCAACTTTGAAAAGGTGGTGCCGCTGCGCAAGCAGCGCGAGGAATTGATCAACAACGGCATGAACCCGATCGGTCGGCAGGCGCGAGAGAACCTGTCGCAGATCATTCGTACCGCCATGTCGGACAACGACATGGAAGCGGCCGCCTACGCCGGCATAACCCAAGAGGCGCTTTTGCTCACCCGCCTGGAGGCCAACCGGTTCCTTGCCAACCCCACGGACGAGGGTCAGCGCCTCTTCCAGGAGCAAGCCTCGGCCTTTGAGAGGGCTGCTCGCGAGATGGCCTCTCGCCTTGAGAATCCGGAGCGCAAGCGCTTGGCTCAGGGGACACTCGACGCGGCATCGCGGTATCAAGCGGCGTTCGCCGATGTTCGGGAAACCATCGTCGAAGTTGATCGCCTCATCAATGGCACCATGACGAAAGAGGGTGGCGAAATCTCCAGCTTGGCGATGCAGACGGTTCAAATGCAGACCAAGGCCCGTAACGACCTTCTTGCCGCCACCCAGAGCAGCATGGACGATACGGCGATGCTTAATATGGTGTTCGCGGTAATTGCCGCGGCGATCGGAATTTTGTCGGCGTGGATCGTCGGGCGGAGCATCGTCCTTCCTGTCACCGCCATGACCAAGGCGATGGAGCGCCTCGCCCACGGGGATCTCGGGGTCGAAATCCCCGCCCGTGGCAACCGCGATGAAATCGGTGACATGGCGAAAGCGGTCCAGGTCTTCAAGGACAACGCCAACGAGCGAGTCCGGCTGGAGGCTGAGCAGACGGCCGAGCGCGCGGCAAAGGAGAAACGGACCGCAAGCATGGAGCGGTTGATCCAGACCTTCGATCGCACGGTGTCCAGCATTCTCGGCGGTGTGGCGTCGGCCTCCACCGAGCTCAGCAAGACCGCGGAAAGCATGGCGGCCCTTGCCGAACAGACCAACCGGCAGGCCTCGGCTTCGGCGGCCGCCGCCGAACAAACCTCGGCCAACGTGCAGACCGTCGCCTCGGCCACCGAGGAGATGGCCGCCTCCATCCAGGAGATCAGCCGCCAAGTCACCCGCTCCAATGAGATCGCTTCGAAGGCGACGCATGAGGCCCAGGAAACCACGGGCTCCGTACGCAGCCTCGCCGAAGCGGCAGGGAGAATCAGCGAAGTCGTCAAGTTGATCCAAGATATTGCCAGCCAAACCAATTTGCTGGCGCTCAACGCCACCATCGAGGCGGCCCGTGCCGGAGAGGCAGGCAAAGGGTTCGCCGTCGTGGCATCGGAGGTGAAGGCGTTGGCCAACCAGACAGCCAAGGCTACCGAAGACATCGCGGCACAGATTGCCAATGTGCAAGCGGCCACCCAAGAGACGGTGGGCGCCATCGAGGGAATCGGCGGCACGATCACAACGATCAACGAGATCTCCTCGACCATCGCCGCCGCCATCGAGGAGCAGAACGCCACGACGGTAGAAATCACGCGTAATGTTCAGCAGGCTGCCCAAGGCACGGAAGAAGTCAGCGGCAACATCATTCAGGTGAATCAGGCTGCAACACAGACCGGTGCCGCATCAACCCAAGTGCTGGCGGCATCGAACGAGTTGTCACGACAAGCGGAAGTGCTACGCAAGGAGGTTGAAACCTTCCTTGCCGGTATCCGTGCGGCCTAATTGTTTGGTGGCGGAACACTGTTCGGATCCGGTTTATTGGGCTCTCCAGGAGTATGGCTGGTGGACCGCCCGGCGCCTTCGACGTGACGGTGCAGCCCTTGTGGCAACTCCGCGCCGCCCACTTCGCCGGCGCCGATGCGAACGGGCCGCCGGAAACGGCGGTGGTGGCGGCTCGGCGGCTGGTCGATCATCGCGCGATCCGGTTGGAGCCCACCGCATCGCTTTTGCTCGGCAGCGTGCGGCACGGCGCATCTGTCGCTCCGGCTTGATGAGCGGCCTCCGGCTGTTCCGGGCGCTTGCGCCCCATCCTCCGCCTTAAAAACCGACCTGGATTCCGGCTTCAGGACCGGCGGGCTCGTGCCCGCGCGGGGGCCGCCTGGGGCGGCATGGGCCGTTCAAACCGCCTGTACA
>DASPMK010000457.1:0-2978 GCA_035627075.1 Azospirillaceae bacterium | reverse complement strand
TCCCCGCGTCCCTTGGCCACGGGCGTGCGCACCACCCCGCCTCCCCCGCCGAGCAGGCGGGCGATGGCACGGTCGGCTTCACCCTCCGTGTCACGGGCCGCCTTGGCGATAACGTCGCGCGGCGTGGCCGGCAGCGCCGGCCCGTCCTCCGCCCCCTCCAGGACGAGTCCGGCCGAGACGAACAACGCGATATCGTCCCGGCCGCCCTCCAGCGTCCAACGGACGCGATGCACCGGTGCCGGCGACGGCATCGGGGCTGCTGTGGGCGGAGCCGGCGAACGTTCCGCGGGGGGAGTTGCGGCGGGCCGCTCCGTGGGGGGAGTTGCGGCGGGCCGCTCCGTGGGCGGAGCTTTGGCGGGCCGCTCCGCGAGCGGAGCTTTGGCGGACTGCGATGGCGCGGGGCTCATCAGGTCGAGCAACGATACCTGCTGCCACTCCGGCCGGGTGTCGAGCGCTAAAAGCGCCACCGCCGCCATATGGGCGCAGGCGTTGCGCCCACAGGTGCAGACGCGGTCAAAGCCGATGCGCCGGCCGCGCGAGGTCGGCGTAACGGTAACGGACAGCGTTCGGCCGAGGTCGCTGACCATCGCCTCGACACGCCCCTTGGCTTCCCCAAGACGCACCGCGCCCGCCAGGATCAGCGTCCGCCCGCGCTGGATCGTCTTCGCCTCGAAGACGCGAGCGAGATCCTCGTGGGAATAAGGGACACCCGGCGGAGCCGGCCTCGCAGAATCCTCCAGCGGCATGGGACGAGAGCTGTTCGGAAGGAAAGGGTTGGAAGACTCTCCCTGGCCTGTGCAAGGGAGCCGCGATCGAAAGAGGGCATTTCTACCGCATCCGTTTCAGCCGCGTCAACGTTCTAACTTTGTTCGAATTTGTCCTATTATGAAAGCGCGTGGGCATTCGTCTTCGTGTCCACCTTGCGCCTGGCGGTTCCGTATCCGAAGCCGCCGATGACCTTCGCTATGGTGATCGTGGCATCTCGGGTATCGCCGCCCCCTTGTCCTGAGCTCACGTCTTTGCCAGCCGAAGAAAAACTTAAAACCTGATGGTCTAAAAGCGCCTTTCGTTTGTTGAAAGTCCACGAGCACGCCACCCGCGGGCGAGGACGACATGCCGCTATCCGGCACGGGGATGCTGGTCAACTTCATGGACGTTGATCCGGCCGAGGAATATGACTTCAACCGCTGGTACGACAAGGAACACCTTGCCGAGCGGGTGGCCATCCCCGGTTTCCTCGAAGCGCGTCGTTACGTCGCCGAGGAAGGGAGCGCCAAGTATCTGGCGCTCTACACCACCGAAACCTTCGACGTGCTTGTCGAGCCCGGCCTACCGCGGCCGTCTGGGCGGTCGAGATTTCGCAGATCACGCCGCCGGTGGGCTTCAACCTGTTCGTGATCCAGTCGCTGACCAAACGCTACATCCAGTACGCGGCGAAGGCGACCATACCGTTCTTCTGGGTGCTGGTCTTCTGGGTGCTGGTCCTGGCGGTCGTGATCCTGATCGCCTTTCGACGGATCGCGACGTGGCTGCCGACGTCCATGATGGCGGCGTGAAGAGGCGGTCAGGCGGGGCGGGCGTCTCGCCGCCGACGCTGACGGCCGATGCGGTAAATCCGGTCGATCAGCTCGGTAAGCTGGGCCGCCGCCTCGACATGGCCCAGGTGCAGCAGCGAATGGCCATAGGTGCCCAGCACGCCGATCACGGCGGCCTCGTCGGTTACGCTGGCGGCGGGCAGTCCGTGGTCATCGACCATCAGGGCGCCGCTGGCCGCCAGCGTTTCGGCCACCTCGTTGATCGCCGCGTCCAGGGCGACATCGTCGTTATCCGGCGCGGTGAGCACCGGCTCTAGAAGTTTGGTAAGGGAAAGCCGATCAGCGGTATGTCCAGCCATGGTGAATTCCAGGTTCACTGACGATTGAGTACCGTCGTTGACGGTGGGGTCCATCCCAGGCGGCGGCCGGTGGAACCGATCCAGCCCGTCGACCAGCACCAAGGCCCTGTCCTCGGCCGAGGCGAGGTCGTTGCACCGGGCAAGCTCGAAGCCGCCGACCACCACGATCCAGCCGCTGTCGGGACCGGCCGCCTCGTAGCGCAGCTCGGTTCTGCGGCCGGATTTTTTCAAGACGGCCCGGCGAGGGCTCATAAACGTCCATTTCTGAGACGAAGCCACGGGGGTGCTCCTTTGCTTGGAAAAGGTTCGATGGAAAGGAAGAGGTCCTCTCCAGCTCCACGAGCAGCGCCAGGACCCAGGGGTCTTGACCGAGGCGGCCGGTACACGAGGGGCTGAAGAGGATGGGTTTGGCGCACCAAAGGTGGCGCCGAAACGGGAAATGATAGAAAACACCGGGATAAATTTATAAATAAAACTTCAAGCACCCTGCAAACCGCTACATCCTAAAATCAGGTGGCGACGATGCGTGATATTGTCCGCGGAGTTTCTGGATTCAAGACCTCCATCGCCCGACTTTCCCGACTTGGGTACTTTGGAAAATTCACAAAACGAGGAGCGAGTCAGCCACTCGCGCTGTTGATCGGCGATCATTCATCCTTTGGGAGGCTGAGATGGAAGGCCGCAGGGTTCCGTCGGTGATATTCAAGACGCGGGTGCGCGACGAAAGCGTCGGTGGCCCCAACCCGTTCCGCTGGCAGGATGTGCGCAGCGATGACCTCTTCGCCGGCCGGCGGGTGGTGGTGTTTTCGCTGCCCGGCGCGTTCACGCCCACCTGCTCCAACGAGCAATGCCCGTCCTTCGACCGGCTGTTCAACGAAATGCGGGGGATGGGCATTGACGAGGTCTACTGCTTCAGCGTCAACGACGCCTTCGTCATGTTCCAGTGGGGCCAGAATCTCGGCCTGAAGAACATCAAGCTGATCCCCGACGGCAACGGCGACTTCACCCGGCGCATGGGGATGCTGATAAGGAAGGAACACCTGGGCTTCGGTTACCGCAGTTGGCGCTACGCCATGGTGGTGAG
>DASPMK010000456.1:0-3263 GCA_035627075.1 Azospirillaceae bacterium | reverse complement strand
CCATTTGCGGGTGACCTAGTCCACCACGCCCTGCTCCATGCGAATCTTCTCACCCCATTCGCGCGTGGTCTCGGGCGGCCACTTGTTGGTGGCGTCCAGGCCGACCTTGCCACCCAGTCCCGATTCCGGCGAGGCGAAGTCCAGGTAGTCGATCGGCGTGCCCTCGATCACGGTGATGTCGCGCGCCGGGTCCATGCGGGTGGAGATCGCCCACATCACGTCCTTCCAGTCGCGGGCGTTGATGTCCTCGTCCACGACGATCACCCACTTGGTGTACATGAACTGGCGCAGGAAGGACCACACGCCCATCATCACCCGCTTGGCGTGGCCGGGATAGGCCTTGCGGATCGACACCACGGCGATGCGGTAGGAACAGCCCTCGGGCGGCAGCCAGAAATCGACGATTTCCGGGAATTGCTGGGCCAGAAGCGGAATGAACACCTCGTTCAGCGCCTCGCCCAGCACGCTGGGCTCGTCGGGCGGGCGGCCGGTGAAGGTGGAGAGGTAGATCGGTGCCCGACGCATGGTGATGGCGGAAATCGTGAAGACCGGGAACTTGTCGACCGAATTGTAATAGCCGGTGTGGTCGCCGTAGGGGCCTTCGTCGGCCATCTCGTCCAGGCTGACGTGGCCCTCCAGCACGATCTCGGCCTGGGCCGGCACCTTCAGCGGCACGGTCTTGCAGTCCACCAGTTCCACCTTGCGCCCGCGCAGCAGGCCGGCGAACTGGTATTCGGACAGGGTGTCGGGAACGGGGGTGACGGCGGCCAGGATTGTGCCGGGATCGGCGCCCAGCACGCAGGCGCACGGCAGCGGCTCCTTTCTGCCGGATGCGGCCCAGCGCCGATAGTGCTGCGCCCCGCCGCGATGGCGCAGCCAGCGCATGATGGCGCGGTCCCGGCCCAACACCTGCATGCGGTAGATGCCGAGGTTGAAATCGTCCTCGCGCTTGCCGGTCGGCCCCTTGGTCACCACCAGGGGCCAGGTGATCAGCGGCGCCGGCTCGCCGGGCCAGCAGGTCTGGATGGGCAGGCGGCCCAGGTCGATCTGATCGCCGGTCAGCACCACTTCCTGACACGGCGCCGAGCCCAGCGTCCTGGGCTTCATCGCCATCACGGTCTTCAAAAGCGGCACCATCTCCAGCGCCTCGCGGAAGCCGCCGGGCGGCTCGGGCTGCTTGAGGAAGGCCAGCGTCTCGCCGACCGCGCGCAGTTGGTGCGGTTCGCGGTCCATGCCCCAGGCCACGCGCTCGACCGTGCCGAACAGGTTGGCCAGCACCGGCATCTCGGACCGGCTGCCGTCGGCCTTGACGACGTTCTCGAACAGCACCGCCGGCCCCTGTTCGGCCAAAAGGCGGGTGTGGATCTCGGTCATTTCCAGCATGGTGGAAACCGGGGTTTTCACCCGCACCAACCGGCCCGTGGCCTCTAGCCGGTCGATGAAGTCGCGCAGGGAGGAATAAGGCATGGGGGAATTCGCCGTCTTGAGGGTCGAGCGCCTAACATCGCCCACCACGGCGTCCCGTCAAGCCACTCCTTGCCGCGACAGCGCCATGGCGAAGCGGATCAGGATCGAGCGGGCAAAGGCGTGGAACGCCCCATGGTGCCGGCGCCACACCAGCTCGTCCCGGTACAGCAGACGGGCGACCAGATGGCGGTAGGTGGTTTCCGACGGGTTTTCCGGCTTCAGACCGGCGGTGTGCATCTCGGCGCAGAACACGGCGGCGGCCACCCGGCGGTCACGATCGTTCAGCGGGGCCACGGCCTCGGCCCAAGCCTGTTGGACGCTGGAGGCGGCCGACGACGGCGGGAATTGCCAGCCTTCGCCGCGTTCCAGGTCGTAGGCGTAGGCCGGAAGGTCGGTGTCGGTGGTCATGTCGGGAACGAAGGCGGGGCGCGGGGAGGGCAGCGACCGCAGATCGGGCCGGTTGCGCTCGCGCCACTTCATCAGGTCCACAACGATGGCGCTCAGGGGAATGTGGTCCGCATCAAATTCCATGTCGGCCTCCATGGACGCGAAGCCCTCGGGCATGTGGAAAGCAAGGACGTTGCTCAGGCTGGCGCCGTTCTGGCTGGCTGCGGAACCGGCGGCGAAAGTGCAGGTCAGGTCGGTCATGGCGAAAATCATTCCCTGGCGCTGGTTTGCTTCGTGGCGTGCCCTTTTGGGCCGCACCAGGGGGATTGCAACCGCCGTGCCAGACGAAAAGATGAACCATTCCGTGACTTTTTTCGGACGGCACCCGGAATCATTGGCCGGTCACAGGCACCTTCGGTGGCCGGCGTCGGCAGAAGTTTCCGCGTTGCCGCCGGAATCCGTTGCCGGGCGCGCCATTGGCTCCATATTAGTTTGGACTAATGTTTAAGGGGAGGCTGTGAGCATGAGCTATCACATCTCGCGCGTGGTGGAGCGGCCGTTCGATGAGACGGTGGTGGCGGTGACCGAGGCGCTTCAGCGTCATGGCTTCGGCGTGCTGACCGACATCGACGTGCAGGCCACCTTGAAAAAGAAGCTGGATGTCGATTTCCGTCCCTACCGCATCCTGGGCGCCTGCAACCCGCAGATGGCCTATCTGGCCCTGCGGATCGAGGACCGGATCGGCACCATGCTGCCGTGCAACGTCATCGTCCAGGAGCACGACGGCGGCCGGGTCGAAGTGTCGGCGGTGGACCCGGTGATCTCGATGATGGGTATCGACAACCACGAGCTTGCCCAGGTCGCCGGGCGGGTTCGGGACCTGCTGGAGGCGGTGGTGGTCGAATTCTGAATGAAAATCGGGTGAAAACCCGCTCTTGAGGTGGAAACGAAAACAGTAAATTATAGGCGAATACAGGATAATTCACCAAAGAGGCGACAGGCGGTGGCAGGCCCGGTTCTGAACAGCGAGCATCTCCTTGAATCCGTGGTCCGGATCACCGCGCAACGCGACCGCGAAACGCTGGAGGTGTGCCTGGTGGGTACGCTGCGCGACCTTCTGGACGCCTCGCGCGTCAGCATCGTCCGCGTGGTGCCGGTGAGCGATACCCTGGTGGCCGAGATCGTCGCCACACGGGGGCGCGATGCGTTCGAGGACGGGAAGGACAGCTTCGTCCAGGTGCTGCCGGCCGAAGTGGAGCAGGTGGCGCTGCTGCGCGCCGCCCGGCGCATCGAGGGCATCGTCGAAACCACCTTGCCCGATGATGCCGGCCGGCATGTGACGGCATGGCCTTACGCCACCGCGCAGGGTTCCTCGGAAGGGTTCCTGGTGGTGGAGGACGCGCGCCCCC
>DASPMK010000455.1:0-5278 GCA_035627075.1 Azospirillaceae bacterium | reverse complement strand
ACGAGGTCTACGTCAGCGAGGCCGACGCGGTGGCGCACAAGCAGACGACCCATTACTTCGCGTGGCGGGACGCCGTCACCGACATGATGGCCGAACCGCGCCGAGCCGTTCCCTACCGCGGCCTTTTCCCCGAGGGGTGATCCGTGATGACCTTCCCCGCCTTCACGGTAGCCCGGTTGCCGAAAATCGTCTTCGGCGAGGGACGGATCACCGAAGTGCCCAAGGAAGTGGCCGCGCTGGGCCGTCAGTGCCTGCTGGTGATCGGTGCCCGCTCGTTGCGCGGCGGCCCGTTCTGGCAAGCCCTCGCCGACGGCTTCGCCCGCGAGGGAGTTGCCGTGGATATTCTGGCGGTGGACGGCGAGCCGTCGCCTGAACGGGTCGATGAGGCCGTTGCCCGGTTCCAGGGTGCCGGTATCGATGTGGTGGCGGCGGTGGGCGGCGGCAGTGTGTTGGACGCCGCCAAGGCCATCGCCGGCCTGCTGCTTCCGGGCAATTCGGTGATGGACCACTTGGAGGGGGTAGGGCGGGGCGTTCCCTACCGGGGATCGGCACTGCCCTTCGTCGCCGTGCCCACTACCGCCGGTACCGGCAGCGAGGCGACCAAGAACGCGGTGCTGAGCCGCGTCGGCCCGGACGGCTTCAAGAAGTCCTTCCGCCACGACGATCTGGTGGCGCGCGTTGCCGTGATCGATCCGGCGCTCCTGAGCACCTGCCCGCGCCACGTCCTCGCCGCCAACGGCATGGATGCCTTCACCCAGCTCCTGGAGTCCTACACCTCCACCGGTGCCAATTCCTTCACCGACGCCCTGGCGTGGTCGGGGCTGGAGGCATTCCGCGACGGCTTCTTTGCCGCCCTGGACGGTGATCCCGAAGGGCGCGCCCGGTTGGCCTACGCGGCGCTGCTCTCCGGCATCTGCCTCGCCCAAACCGGGTTAGGCGCGGTCCACGGTCTGGCCTCCCCCCTGGGTGCATGGTTTCCCATTCCCCATGGCGTCGCCTGCGGCACGCTGGTGGCTGAGGCAACCGAGGTCAACCTGCGCGCCCTGGCGGCGCGGCGTCCCGACAGCCCGGCTGCGGGCAAGTACGCCCGCGTCGGCGCGCTGCTGTCCGGCCACGAGTCGGGCGCCATTCTGGTGGAAACGCTGCGGGATTGGACCGGGCGGCTGGACATCGACCGGCTGGGTGCTTACGGGGTGGGGGAGGGCGACATCGCCCGGCTGGTGGCGGCCAGCGGCGGCAACAGCATGAAGACAAACCCCCTGGTCCTGGAGCCCGGCGAGATCGCCGAGATCGTTCGCCGGCGGCTGTAGCGGTTTATCCTTCCTCGCCGAACAGGTCCAGGCTACGGCCCCTTCGGATCGCCTTGTCGCCCATCTTGGCGCGGACCTCGTCAATCGCCCGCTCCACCCGCGCGCGTTGGTTCAGGCCGGAGTCGAGAAGGTCGGGCGGATCGGCCTGCGCCGCGTCCACCAATTCGCCCACCCCCACACCGATCAGGCGGAATTTGGCGCCGATGGCCTCCTTTTCCAACAGCGGCACGGAGGCCCGGAAGATGATGTCGGCCAGTTGGGTGGGTACCTCCAACTGCTTGGAGCGTGTCAGTTGGTGGAAGTCCGCCGTCTTCAGCTTCAGCACCACGCCGTAGCCGCCCACCGCCGCCTTTTTCAACCGCCGCGACACCGTTTCGCACAATGGCCACAGACGGCGCTTCAACTCCTCGGGATCGGCGATGTCGTGCTCGAAGGTGGTTTCGCCGGAAATGCTCTTGGCCGGCTCGTCCGGAATGACTCTGCGATCGTCCTCGCCCCGGCAAAATCGGTGGAGACGCAGCCCCATGGCGCCATAGCGGCGCATCAGGCCGGATTCGTCGAGCCGGCGCAGATCCGCCACCTTGCGGATGCCGTCGCCGATCAGCTTGCGCTCCAGCACCGAGCCCACGCCCCAGATGATTCCCACCGGCTTGTCGGCCAGGAAGTCCTGAGCCTCCTTACGGCCGACCACGGCAAGGCCCCTGGGCTTGTCCAGGTCAGAGGCGATCTTGGCGAGGAACTTGTTGTAGCTGAGCCCGATGGAGGCGGTGACGCCGACCTCGCTCTCAATGCGCCGAATCAGCTTGACCAGCGTCTGTGCCGGGCTGGCGCCGTGCAGCTTTTCGGTGCCCGACAGGTCCAGGAACGCCTCGTCGATCGACAGCGGCTCGACCATCGGCGTCGTTTCCAGCATCAGGCCGCGCACCTGCCGGCCCACCCTCTGGTATTTCGGTATGTCGGGTGGAATCACCACTGCCTCGGGGCACAGTTCCAGCGCCTTGAACATGGGCATGGCCGAGCGCACGCCGTAGATTCGCGCCACATAGCAGCAGGCCGCCACCACCCCCCGGCGCCCGCCGCCAACGATTACCGGCCGATCGGCCAGATCCGGATTATCCCGTTTTTCGACGCTGGCGTAAAAGGCGTCGCAATCCATGTGTGCCAACGAGAGGCTGTGAAGCTCGCCATGCCACGCCAGCCGGCGCGAACCGCAGGCCGGGCAACGGGGGCGCGCCCCTCTCAGGCGCGTGGCACAGTCGCGGCAAAGCCCTTGCGCCTCCCGCAATTCGTGTGATTCTCCACCATTGGGCGTGTATGGTAACGACAAATTAACTCTCATCGTTTACATGATCATACTGCGAACCGGTGCCTTCACGTTATCGCGCTTTGGGTCCGGGCGTCACGATTATGGCGGTTGCGGGCCTGTAGGTTGTGGAGTAGAGGGGAGGAGCTGAATGTCTGCCGATGCGAACGGTACCGGCACGACGTCCGACGCGAGGAACGGCGCCAAGCGGGTGCTGATCGTGGAAGACAACGAGCTCAATATGAAGCTCTTCCATGATCTGCTCGAAGCGCATGGCTATGAAACCCTTCAGACCAAGGACGGGATGGAGGCTTTGCGTCTGGTGCGGGAACACCGGCCGGACCTGATCCTCATGGACATCCAGTTGCCTGAGGTGTCCGGTCTTGAGGTCACCAAGTGGATCAAGGAGGACAAGGAATTGAAGTCCATTCCGATCATCGCGGTGACCGCCTTCGCCATGAAGGGGGACGAGGAAAAAATACGAGAAGGTGGGTGCGAGGATTACATCGCCAAACCGATCTCGGTAATGAAATTCCTGGAAGCCGTTAATCGGTTTTTGGGATGACGATGGCTTCCACAGTGGTCGGACCTTGACTCCCCATGTCAGCGCGCGTCCTCGTCGTCGATGATGTTCTGCCCAATGTGAAGCTGCTCGCGGCAAAGCTGACGCGCGAGTACTTCGATGTCATCACGGCATACAACGGCCCGGAAGCCCTGGATCTGGTCAAGAAGGAGTCGCCGGACATCGTCCTCCTGGACGTTATGATGCCCGGCATGGACGGCTTCGAGGTATGCGAGAAGATTCGCTCCGATCCCGAAACCAACCACATTCCGGTGGTGATGGTGACCGCCCTGTCGGACGTGGCGGACCGCGTGCGCGGGCTGGAGGCCGGCGCCGACGATTTCCTGACCAAGCCGGTCAACGATATCGCGCTGTTCGCGCGGGTGCGTTCGCTCGTCCGCCTCAAGATGATGATGGACGAATGGCGTCTGCGCGAGAGCACCTCGGGCCAGCTGGGTGTCCTATCGTCCACCGGCTCCGTCCAGTCCGAGTCCGCCGAGGGAGCCCGCGTGCTCGCTCTGGAGGACAGCCCGCTCGATCTGGAAAAGATTGCCGAAACCCTGCAGCGCGACAGCAACGACGTCGTTCAGACCACCACCTGCGGGGTGGCTCTCGATCGCGCGCTGACCGATGATTTCGACCTTGTGGTCATCAGCCTGACGCTCCTGAGCGAGGATGGCTTGCGCCTGTGCTCGCAACTTCGCTCGCACGAACGCACGCGGCAGGTACCGATTCTCCTGGTGGTGGATGATGGCGACCTCAACCGTGTCGCCAAGGGCCTGGAACTGGGCGCCAACGACTACGTGATCAAGCCGCTTGATCGCAACGAACTGCTTGCCCGCGTGCGAACGCAGATTCGCCGCAAGCGGTACCAGGACCGGCTGCGCGCCAACTATGAACGCAGCCTGTCCATGGCGTTGACGGACAGCCTGACCGGCGTGTTCAACCGCCGCTATGTCAACGCGCATCTGCCACGTCTGATCGAGAGGGCGATCGATAGCGGCAAGCCGCTGGCGGTGATGATGCTCGACATCGACCACTTCAAGGCGGTCAACGACACTTACGGTCACAATGTCGGCGACGAGGTGCTGAGGGAAGTCTGCACCCGCATCTCACGCAACCTGCGCAACTTCGATCTGGTGGCGCGGTTGGGCGGTGAGGAATTCGTAGTGATCATGCCCGATACCGAGGCGGAGTCGGCGGTGAGCGTGGCCGATCGGTTGCGTTGCCTGATCGGCGAGGAACCTTTTCAGGTTTCGGCCCCCGTTGGCCACATCACCGTGACCATCTCCATCGGCGTCTCCATCGGTGGGTACGTTGGCGATACCGCCGAAGGGCTCGTGAAGCACGCCGACGAGGCGCTCTACGAGGCTAAACGATCGGGCCGTGACCGCGTCGTTCAGGACGCGCGCGGTCGATCATCGGTCGTTCCCCAACCGATGCCGCCTGCGGCGGGCTGACACGGCGAGGGCTGGGATGATCGAGAAGGCCATCCTTCTGCTGTTCTTTTTGAACACCAACGGTCCCACGACGGTACCGTTCGACTCGGCGGCCCAGTGCGAGGCCGCCAAGCCGGTTATCGTCCAGAATTATAAGGAAATGGTCGGTATCGCACCGACGGCCCGATGCGTCGTGCTGAAGATGCCTATCGCGCCGCAGTAGTTTTAAGCCTGTTCCGGAGAAGGCGGCTGGGTTCTGTCTGACGGCCTGTTGACACCTGTTCCTGGCTCCCGATGTGGAAGGGATGTCATGCCGAAGGGGGCTGGCTTCCATCAACCGCCTTCGGTTCAACCTCTCGCGCAAGCTGTGCTTGCGCTGACGGTGACAGGCGAAGCTTCGCTGAAAACCCGCCAGAACCTTGCGTAGCAAGGGGTGAAAGGGTGATACGGGCGGCCGAGCAGGGAGGCATTCAGGCGTCGTCCGTGCCACAGGGAAAAGCAAACTGGCAGTCAACTGCTGGGCCATGGTCAAGCTCGCCATAATCCAGCAGCACCTCAAAATCAGGGAGCCGATAGCTCTCGGCATTGCGCAGCGATCCCCGCGATTACGGCCGCGCCGCCACCTGTTCCGCCGGCCTTGGTAGCAGCATCATCACGCGCCCCT
>DASPMK010000454.1:0-2507 GCA_035627075.1 Azospirillaceae bacterium | reverse complement strand
TATGCCCGACGGGCGGTCATGCGCCAAGGCAATGCGCCTGGGGAATTGCGCCGCGCGCTCAGTCACACGATCATGTAGCTCATGCGCGTCCTCATCGCTCTCCTCTTCGTCCTGCTCGCCCTGCCAACCCGTGCCGACGAGCCGTGGCGGACGTGGCAGAGCCCTGTGCTGCGCGACCATCCCCTGGTCGGCATGCTCTGGGACCCCGCCACCGGCCATATCATGTCCCCCGAGACGATGTTGGAGCGGATGGCCAAGGCGAAATACGTGCTGCTGGGCGAGAAGCACGACAATGTCGATGCCCATCGCCTGCAGACCTGGGCGCTTGACGGTCTGGTCCGAGCCGGCCGGAAACCGGCGGTGGTGTTCGAGATGATCACCACCAGCCGCACGCCCGAGTTGGACAGCTATCTCGCCGCCAATCCGCGCGACGCCGCGGGGCTGGGGGCGGCGCTCGAATGGGACAAGTCGGGTTGGCCGGAGTGGGAGCAGTACCGGCCCATCGCCCAGGTCGCGCTGTCCGCGGGGTTGCCGCTGGTGGCCGGCAACCTGCCGCGCGAGACGGTGCGCAGCCTGGCCCGCAACGAGCCGGGCGTCGAGCCGATCAAAGCCAAGCTGGGGCTGGACGAGCCGGTCGATCCCGCTCTCGAGAAGATCCTGGCCGAGGAAATCCGCGAGAGCCATTGCCGCCAGCTGCCCGAATCATCCATTCCGGGGATGGTGCTGGCGCAGCGGGCGCGGGATGCCGCCATGGCCGCGGCGATGGTCGGGGCCGCCGCCACCCCTGGTCTCGACGGCGCCGTGCTGATCGCCGGAGGCGGCCATGTGCGCAATGATCGGGGCGTGCCGGCCTATCTGCGCGGCACCGAGCCTGCGGCGGGCGTATTCGCCATGGGCGTGATCGAGGTCGATGCCGAGCAGGTTGACCCCGCCGGCTATACCAGCGCCCTCGGGGCCGAGCGTCTGCCCTTCGATGCGGTGTGGTTCGTGCCGCGCACCGACAACAAGGACCACTGCGCGCAGATGGCCGAGCAGCTGAAGGGGCGGTGAAGGACCGGGGCTGCCTCAAGTGGCTGAAGGATGAAGTCGCGTGTCCAATGCGAACGGCTCTTGCGACCTCGTCGCGTACGCGCCTGCGGCCATCGAGTTGATGAAGAGCAGGTTCCAGCTCCTGGAGGACACGGCGCTGGGGATCACCACGAACTTGTGCTTCTTCAAGTGGTCATCCCCAAAAGCCTGTTGCCCCGCGCCGGGAATCCCGGGGACAAGCCAATTAGGGTTCGGCACATCCCCCGGCCACACGACGTGCACGTTTGCCGGATCTGAGATGACAAGCGAGGTCAGTACGTGCGGCACGGTGTCAAGCGCGCGGAACCCTTTATGGACAGCAACCTCCAGAATGGCGGTCGCCGGGTCCAGCGAACAATAGACGGCCCGCACGCCCGTGCTGTTCCAGCGGCCGCCAGATCGATATGCGCCTTCTCCGCTATCCCAGCTGTCCGCGAATTTTTGAAGGTCGAGACGCCAAGCGACGAATTCGGTTCCCCCCAAGTGCGTAGGGAGTGGAGTCAAGCGTACACCCCAAACTCAAGGCGAGTCAGGAAGTCCTCGACGATCTCGACCCCAGCCGGCGTTGCCAGAAGATCGATAGGGCGACGTTGGTTCAAGCCGATTGCGGGCTGATCCAGCCACTGTTCCGCAGCCTCCTGCGATCCGAGCACCTCTGTGGCCCTTGCCAAAATCTCGGCAAACTTCCACGTCCGCCCGCTCTGCTCCTGATCAAGAGCCTTGGTGGGAAGGTTGCGGCGGCGCTGATAAGTTCGCAAGCTGATGCCCATGGCCTTTTCAAGGGACGTGTTGGGCTTCAGCACAGTCAGGCCTTCGACAAGATGCTCGAGCGCGCTACCCGGCAAGCCGCGCAGGATCATTTCATGCGCATCCAGCCAGTCATGCAGTGGATGCTTCAGGATTCGGGAGCCGCCAAGCAGTTCGGCGACTCTTTCCAGGCCTCCAGTCTCAGGCGACTTAACGTCTCGTTCGGTGAGTTTTGGCATCGAAGCCTCCGTCATCTGTCGTTCTATAGATGACACGTGGCGTAGGCCCGATCAAGGCGGCGCTCGTCAGGGGATGTCAGTCCTCGGCCTTGGTCCCGCTCGGTTTGGCCGGCGGCAGCCATTTGCTGACCGAGACCGGTCGGCCGGTGTGCGACCGCATGACCTTGGGCCGCAGCACATTGTCCAGTTCGGGCGCGCCCTGGCGTGCCGAGGTCCGCGTGCCGTAGAAGGCGCGCATGGCGCTGAGCGGGATTTCCGCGCGGGGCGCTTTCTCCCACGCGTCGCGGTAGGGCGGGTGGGCCTTGAGCTGGCGGCTGAGATGATCGGCGGAATGGGCGCCGAAGCGGCGCCACACGCTGTCGAGGAAGTCTTCGATCGAGGGGGGAATCGGGCGCGGCTCCATCGACAGCGGCCGGCCCTGTTCGAGCGCCCGGAACAGCGTCGGCTCGAGCG
>DASPMK010000453.1:0-10336 GCA_035627075.1 Azospirillaceae bacterium | reverse complement strand
GGGCGGCAGGATCAGCCGCGCCAGCCGGTCGGGCGTGTCGGCCAGGACATCGACACCGCCGAACTGGCGCAACCGATCGGCCAGCGCCCGTGCCCCCGCCTCCTCCAACCCGTCGGACAGCCACAGGCTATGGGCGGTGCCGGACAGCTTCAGGTCCTTCAGCGCCTCGGCCGCCGCCGCCCGGTCGGTCGGCCACGGCTGCGGCTGAAGGGTCTGGACAAGGCGTCTCGCCTCGGCCGGACGCAGGCGACCGGACGGGGTGGGCCGCTCGCCGGTGGCGGCGGGAGCCGTGGCGAGCACGATCACCTCGCGCCCCTGCCGTTGCGCCTGATCGAGAGCGTCGTCCATGGCGCGCTGGCGTTCCAGCCACTGGCGTCCGGCGGCCCAGCCGTTGTCCACCACCAGAATCACCGGGCCGGAACCGGGCATGCCGGCCGACGGATTCAACAGCGGCTGCGACAGCGCCAGGATCACCAGCGCGGCGACGACAAGGCGCAGGATCAACAGCCATAAGGGCGTGCGTGCCGGCGTCTCCTCCTTTGCGACCAGATCGCGCAACAGGCGAATGGCGGGAAAGCGCACCAGCCGGGGGGCTGGCGGCGTCACCCGCAACAGCCACCAGATCACCGGCAGCACGATCAGCGCGGCCAGCGCCCACGGAGCGGCAAAGGCGATGGGCCCCAATCCCAGCATCAGTCGTCTCGGTCCGTCGCTCGGGTCATCATGTCGGGTGTGTCATGGTGTCAGGTGGCCGCCTCCAGCGCCAGCGCCCCATAAAGAGCGAGCAAGGCGGTCTGCGGCGGCCGGTCGGTATGGTGAACGGCGAAGCTCCAGCCGGCGGTGCGGGCCAGCGCCGCCAGCCCCTCGCGATGGGCCAGCAGCCGTTCGCGGTAGGCCTCGCGCACCGCCTCGACACGCGGCACCAGCACCTCGTCCTCGCCCTCCAGCCCCTTGAACTCGACGCGGCCGTCGAACGGCAGGGTTTCCTCGGCCGGATCGAGCACTTGCAGCAGGTGCCCGCGGATGCCGTTGCCGGCGAAGGCGGCCACCACCTCGTGCAGCCGGTCGAGCGGCGACAACAGATCGCCCATCACCACCACCTGGGCGTGACGGGGCAGCGGTTCGATGGCCGGAAGGTCGGCGGTGCCGTGCCCGCCCGCCGTCAGCCGCGCCGTCATCTGGTCCAACACCGGCTTGCCCACCCCCGGCCGCTGGCCGGCGCCCAGAAGCGCCACCCGCTCGCCGCCACGCACCAGCAACACGGCAAGAGCCAGCAGCAGCAGATCGACGCGCTCGCGCTTGGTCGGCAACTCCGGCACCGAGCGCCAGTCCATGCTGGGCGAGGTGTCTCGCCACAACCAGACGCTCTGCGCCGCTTCCCACTCGTTCTCGCGGACGTAGACCGGCTGGGATTTGCCCGACTGGCGCCAGTCGATCATGGTGATGCTGTCGCCGGGCTGGTAGCGGCGGAATTGCCAGAAGGTTTCGCCGGTACCGACCCGGCGTCGTCCGTGGACGCCTTGGGCCACCGTGGCCGCCACCCGTTCGGCCGCGACCAGCAAAGGCGGCAGGCGGGAGGCGAGGCTTTCAGCCCGTTGCCGGGCGTGGAGGGCCTGGGAGGTCGGAAGGTCGGCGGCCATGGGTCCTACCGCAACGGTGCCGTCAGACGGTCGATCACGTCGTCCAACGTGATGCCATCGGCACGGGCGGCGAAGTTCAGCGCCATGCGGTGTTTCAGCACCGGCCCGGCCAGCGCCAGGACGTCGTCCAGGGAGGGGGCGAGACGTCCATCCAGCACGGCGCGGGCGCGGGCGGCCAGCATCAAGGCCTGGCTGGCGCGCGGCCCCGGCCCCCAGGCGACATGACGGCGCACCTCCGGCACGTCCGAGGTTTCCGGTCGACCGGCACGCACGAGGTCGAGAATGCCCTCCACCACGCTGTCGCCGACCGGCACGCGGCGCACCAGCCGCTGGGCGGCCAGCAGATCGTTCGGCGTCAGCACCGCCACCGGCTTTTCCGCGTCGGTGCCGGTGGTGGCGATCATCATCCGCCGCTCGGCATCGCGGTCAGGGTAGGAAACGTCCACCTGCATCAGGAAACGGTCGAGCTGGGCTTCCGGCAGAGGATAAGTGCCTTCCTGCTCCAGCGGATTCTGAGTGGCCAGCACATGAAAGGGCTGGGGCAGCGGATGGTAGTGGCCCGCCACCGACACCCGATGCTCCTGCATGGCCTGGAGCAACGCCGACTGGGTGCGCGGGCTGGCGCGGTTGATCTCGTCGGCCATCAAAAGCTGGCAAAACACCGGCCCCGGCAGGAAGCGGAAGGAGCGGCGGCCCTCTTCGCTCTCCTCCAGCACCTCCGAGCCCAGGATGTCGGCGGGCATCAGGTCGGGCGTACACTGGATGCGGCGCTCGTCCAGGCCCAGCACGGTACCCAGTGTCTCGACCAGCCGGGTCTTGGCCAGCCCCGGCACGCCGATCAGCAGCACATGGCCACCGGCCAGCAAGGTGATCAGCGACAGGTCGATCACCTCCTGCTGACCGAAAATAACGCGGCCGATGCGGTCGCGCACCATGCCGAGTCGAGCGCCGAGGGTTTCCACCTCGGCCAGGAGCAGGGTGGGGTTTTCGGGGGTGGGGGTGTCGGTGCCGGTGAAGGTCAAGGCGGGCGGCTCCGGGTGCGTGGGTGGCGGCGGAGGGTGGACCAGGGTCCCAGGTCCCGTTCACAATAGTCACCGCCCGACCTATGTAGGAAGTGTGGCGAAAATACGGGTTCACGGGGACTGCGGAGAAACAAGGTCGTGACCATGAGCGGCGATGACAAGCTCAATTCCGGGCTAGAGGGGAGTTTGCCGGCATCAGGCCCGCCCGGGCCGGGGCCGTTGCAACCGGACGAAGCCTATCCCATCCGCATAACCCGTGATGGCACATGGCTTCACGAGGGGGCTCCCATCCGGCGAATGGCTTTGGTAAAGCTTTTCGCGTCAGTGCTGCGGCGGGATGACGCAGGAGAGTACTGGCTCATCACACCTGCCGAGCGCGGGCGCATACTAGTGGAGGATGCGCCCTTCGTCGCCGTGGAACTGGCTGCAACCGGCCAGGGGGAGGATCAGGAACTGGCCTTTCGCACCAACCTCGACGATTGGGTGACCGCGGGTCCGGACCACCCCATCCGGATGGAGGCGAGCCCTGTAACCGGCGAGCCGGTGCCCTACATCCTCATAAAAGACGGGATCGAGGCGCGCCTTTCCCGACCCGTCTACTACGAACTGGTCGAACGCGGCGTGGCGGACGATCAAAAGGGGGAGGCTGAGTTCGGGATATGGAGCAGGAGAACCTTCTTTCCGCTGGGCACTCTGTCGGACGCGTGACCCACGAAGAATTGCGGCGCCGTTTTCCCGGAAACGGGAGGACCGCCCCACATCCGCGCTTCACGCTGCGCGGCGACCACGACCTGAATCCCGGCTTCGATCCGCCGGGCGAACTGCGCGAGGCGGCGGTGCTGGTGCCGCTGGTCGACCGCCGCGAGGGCATGACGCTGATCTTCACCCAGCGCACCGCGCACTTGGCGGCGCACGCCGGCCAGATCAGCTTTCCCGGCGGCTGCGCCGAACCGGAAGACCCCGACCCCGAGGCCACCGCGCTGCGCGAGACGGAGGAGGAGATCGGCCTGCCGGCGGATCGCGTGGAAATCCTCGGCCGGCTTGATACCTACATTACCCGCACCGGCTTCCGGATCACGCCGGTGGTGGGCTTGGTGCGCCCGCCGTTCGGCGTTAACCCCGACCCCACCGAGGTAGCGGAGGTGTTCGAGGTGCCGCTCGACTTCATCCTGTCGCCCGGCAACCCGCAGCGCCACAGCCGCGAATTCATGGGCCGGGAGCGGTATTTCTACGCCTTCCCCTACGAAAACCGCTATATCTGGGGGGCGACGGCCGGCATGCTGGTCAATCTCCGCGAAGTCCTGCGCGAGGCATCCTGAATTTGTATCGACGGTTTGATCGTGCAGCCCGCCGGCCGGCTTGATCCGCAACCCTGGATGGCGGCTCCGGCCACACGGCGCGTGGTGGCGGCGTTGACAGCGGGGGGAGCGGACGCCCGCTTCGTTGGCGGCTGCGTGCGCGACGCCGTGGTCGGCCGGGCGGTGAAGGACGTGGACATTGCCACCCACGCCGCGCCCGACGAGGTGATGCGCATGCTGAAGGCGGCGGGGCTGAAGGCCATCCCCACCGGCATCGAGCACGGCACGATCACCGCCGTCGTCGACCATGGCCATTACGAGATCACCACGCTGCGCCGCGACGTGGAAACTGACGGGCGCCGCGCCAAGGTGGAATTCACCGACGACTGGAAGGCCGACGCCGCCCGGCGCGACTTCACCATGAACGCCATGTTCTGCGCCCCGGACGGCACGCTGTACGACCCGTTCGGCGGCATGGCCGATCTCGCCTGCGGTCGCGTGCGCTTCGTCGGCAACGCGCGCAAGCGCATCACCGAGGACGTGCTGCGCCTGCTGCGCTTCTTCCGCTTCCAGGCCCACTACGGCCGCGGCATGCCGGACCCGGAGGCGCTGGACGCCTGCAAGGCGATGGCCGACCGCCTGCCCACCCTGTCGGGCGAGCGGGTGCGCGCCGAACTTCTCCGCCTGCTGGAGGCCCCCGACCCCGCCACCGTGTGGCGGCTGATGCAGGCGCTGGAGGTGACGCCGCACCTGCTGCCGGTGCCGGCCGACCCGGAGCGGCTGCACCGGCTGACCGACATCCAGGCGGCCTTCGCCATCCCGCCGGCCGATGATCCGCTGTTGCGGCTGGCCTCGCTGCTGGTCACCGACAAGGCGGGAGCGCTGGCGGTGGCCGAGCGCATCCGCCTGTCCAACGCCGAGCGCGACCGGTTGGTGACCCTGGTGGCCCCGCCCATCCCGGTAACGGTGAACGACGGCCACCGTCACCGCATCAAGGCGCTCTACACGCTGGGGCCGGACGCTTACCTGGACTTGGTGATGCTGGCCGGCGCGCGCGGCGACGCCCCCATCGATCCCGAAGTTTTCATGCCGGCCCTGGAGGCGGCGTCCGAGTGGCAGGGGACTGCCTTCCCGCTGAAGGGCCGCGACCTGATCGAGTTGGGCATGCCGCCGGGACCGCGCCTGGGCGACCTGCTGGACGAGGTCGAGGCGTGGTGGGTCGAGTCGGAGTGCCGGCCGGACAAGGAAGCGTGCCTGGAGGAGGCACTTCGGCGGGTGTGATACGGGCGGTGTTTGAACACTTCCATGATTTGTCGCCCGCATCACCCTCTCGCACCTTGCTTCGCAAGGTGCTGTCGGGTTTGAACCAAAGGCGATTAATGGAAGCCATCAACCGCCTTTGGTATGACGTCACCATCCATGACGTGTTTCAGGAAGACCATAGCCTTGTTCTGTTGGCGCGCCACAATCGAAGGCAGCAGAAACCCTGTTATGTTTCCAGACTGGGCCACTGAAGACAGTTGAACGGCATCACGGCCACTTCACCTCGGGCGGTAGCGACATCAGGATCGCCTCCACGTTCCCGCCGGTCTTCAGGCCGAACGTCGTCCCCCGGTCGTACAGCAGGTTGAACTCGACGTACCGCCCGCGCTTGACCAGCAGCGCCTCGCGCTGTTCCGGCGTCCAGGCCAGGGCCATGCGGCGGCGGATGATGCGGGGATAGACCTCCAGGAACGCCTCGCCCACCGCGCGGGTGAAGGCGAAATCCGCCTCCCAGGCCCCGGTATCGAGATAATCGAAGAAGATGCCGCCCACGCCCCGCGCCTCGCCCCGGTGCGGCAAGTAAAAATAGCGGTCGCACCAATCCTTGAACCGGGAATAATAGTCGGCGCCGTGGGCATCGCACGCGGCCTTCAGCGCCGCATGGAAGTCGGCGGTGTCCTCCGCCTCCGGGAAGGTCGGCGTCAAGTCGGCGCCGCCGCCGAACCACGCCTTGGCTGTCGCGATGTGGCGGGTGTTCATATGGGCGGCTGGCACCAGCGGCGAGCGCAGGTGCGCCACCAGACTGACGCCCGAGGCCCAGAACCGCCCATCTTCCGCAGCACCCGGAATCTGGGCGCGGAACTCCGGCGAGAACACGCCGTGTACGGTGGAGACGTTCACCCCCACCTTCTCGAACACGCGCCCGCGCATCAGCGACATCACGCCGCCGCCGCCTTCCCCGCCCTCTTCCGGGCGGTTCCACGCCTTGCGTTCGAATCGCCCCGGCGGCAGTCCGGCGTGCGGCCCCATCGCCAATTCGTCCTCAAGGGACTCGAAGCTGGCACAAAGGCGATCGCGCAACGACTCGAACCACCGGGCGGCATGGTCGCGGGGATCGTGGGAAGCGGGGTGGTCGGACATCCGAATTCCTTAGCATCCTATATTATAGTGTATCGCGCGTCTGCCGCAGCGCCTCACCCAGCACCATGGCGGCGGCCAAGGCGACGTTGAGCGACCGCAATGGCGGCCTTACCGAAATCACCACGCGGGCGTCGGCCGCCTCGTGAACCTCGTCCGGCACGCCGGCGCTTTCGCGGCCAACCAACAGCCGATCGTCGCTGTTAAAGGCAAAACGGGTGTAGGGCACCGCTCCTTTCGTGGTCAGCAGGACGAGTCGCCCCGCCTGAGGTGCCGCCCGATAGGCCGCCCAAGAGACATGGCGCGTGAGATCGAGATGGTCGAGGTAATCCATGCCCGCCCGCCGCAACCGACGGTCATCGAGGATGAAGCCGCACGGTTCGATGATGTCCATGGGCACGCCCAGGCACGCCGCCAGCCGCATCATCGCGCCAGCGTTCTGGGGGATATCGGGTTCAAAGAGTGCTAGCCGCATGTGAGGACTTTCCGAATGAATTACGACGCTGTAGTGATACGCGACATTTTGTCTTCCCTACCCGCCTAGGCGGATCGCGGACAAGACGGTATACCGCTGGCAAGCCTGTAAAAAGGGGCGAGCCTTTCCAATGCCATGGGGCGGTTGCGCCAAGCGGGAAGGGATCAACGAGTCCGATAGTTCAGTCAGCGGCAATACGATGGCGCCTCCGGCGCCCGGAACGCCAAGGAGAGAGAGAATATGGCAAGCACCCATACGGTCGGTGCGGGCGCCGGCGGCGCCCCTGACGGCGAGGGACAGTCCCGCCGCGACTTCCTTTACCTTGCCACCGGCGCCGTGGGTGCCGTAGGTGTGGCCGCGGTGGCCTGGCCCTTCATCGCCAGCCTGAATCCGGCCGCGGACACGCTGGCCCTGGCGTCGATCGAGGTGGATCTGGCCCCCGTCGTCGAGGGGCAGGCGATCACCGTGACCTGGCGCGGCAAGCCGGTCTTCATCCGCCACCGCACCGCCGCCGAAATCGATGAGGCCAAGGCGGCTCCGCTGGCCGAGATGGCAGACCCGGAGGCCGACGAGGCCCGCGCCACCAAGCCCGAGTGGCTGGTCGTCCTGGGCGTCTGCACCCACCTCGGCTGCGTGCCGCTGGGCCAGAAGGCGACCGACGACAAGGGCGAATACAACGGCTGGTTCTGCCCCTCCCACGGGTCGCACTACGACACTTCGGGCCTCATCCGTAAAGGTCCGGCGCCGCTCAATCTTCCGGTGCCGCAATACGCATTCCTCAGCGACACCTCGATCCGGCTCGGCTGACCGGCCTGTTGGGAGACGGTTACATGCACGCAACCAAGTTTAATAATCCCGTGGTCAAGTGGATCGACAGCCGACTGCCGATCTTCACGCTGATGAACCACGAGTACAACGAATACCCGATGCCCAAGAACGTCAACTATCTGTGGGCGTTCGGGGCGATCGCGTTCGTTGTGCTGATGGTAATGATCGCCAGCGGCTTGTTCCTGGCGATGCAATACACGCCGAACACGCTGTACGCGTTCGATTCGGTCGAGCGCATCATGCGCGACGTCAACTACGGTTGGCTGTTGCGCTACATCCACGCCAACGGCGCGTCGATGTTCTTCATCGCCGTCTTCATCCACGTCTTCCGCGGCTTGTACTACGGCTCGTACAAGCAGCCGCGCGAAATCGTGTGGATCATCGGCGTCATCATCCTGATCCTGATGATGGCCACCGCGTTCATGGGCTATGTGCTTCCCTGGGGCCAGATGAGCTTCTGGGGCGCCACCGTGATCACCAACCTGTTCTCGGCGTTCCCGGTCGTCGGCGACCCGATCGTGACGCTGCTGTGGGGTGGTTTCTCGGTCGACAACCCGACCCTGAACCGCTTCTTCGCGCTGCACTTCCTGCTGCCGTTCGTGATCTTCGCGGTGGTGATGCTGCACACGGCCGCGCTGCACGTGTCGGGCTCCAACAACCCGCTGGGCATCGACGCCAAGGGTCCGCAGGACACGGTGCCGTTCAACCCATACGTCACCATCAAGGACCTGTTCGCCATCAGCGTCTTCCTGTTGGTGTGGGCGGGCTTCGTGTTCTACAACCCGAACTATCTCGGCCACCCGGACAACTACATCCCGGCCAACCCGATGGTGACCCCGGCGCACATCGTGCCGGAGTGGTACTTCCTGCCGTTCTACGCCATCCTGCGCGCCATCCCGGACAAGCTCGGCGGCGTCATCGGGATGTTCGGTTCGCTCATGGTGCTGTTCGCCCTGCCGTGGCTGGACACCTCCAAGGTCCGTAGCTGCAAGTTCCGTCCGATCTACCGCGGCTTCTTCTGGCTCCTGGTGCTGGCGTCCTTCGTGCTCGGCTATGCCGGTGCCAAGCCGGCCGAGGGCTCGTGGCTGCTGATCGCCCGCGTCGCCACGGCTTATTACTTCTTCCACTTCCTGATCCTGCTGCCCATCCTGGGCAAGCTGGAGCCGGTACCGCAGCTGCCCTCCAGCATCTCCGAACCCGTCCTCAAGGGTGGCGGCCGTGTCCCGGCCGGCGCCACCGCCAAGCCGATGGAGAAGGCCTGAGATGCGCACTTTGAAGACAGTCATTCTCTCCGTCGCTCTGGCCGTTGGTCTTGGCGGGGCGGCGGTCGCCTCGGAAGGCGTGCATATTCCTGAGCAGTCCTGGCCCCACTCGGGCGTCTTCGGCACCATCGACAAGAAGGCGGCCCAGCGCGGCTATCAGGTCTACAAGGAGGTCTGCGCGGCCTGCCACTCGCTGCGGCTGTTCGCCTTCCGCAATCTGGACGGCATCGGCTTCACCGAGGAGCAGATCAAGGACTTCGCCGCCACCGTCGAGGTTCAGGCCGGTCCGAACGACAACGGCGAGATGTTCATGCGGCCCGGCATCCCGGCCGACCGTTTCCCCTCGCCGTTCCCGAACGAGCAGGCGGCCCGCGCCGCCAACAACGGCGCCTATCCGCCGGACCTGACCTTGATGGCCAAGGCCCGCGTAGGCGGCGAGAACTATATCTACGCCCTGATGACAGGCTACGAGGATGCGCCGGCCGACGTTACTCTGATGCCGGGCATGAGCTACAACAAGTACTTCCCCGGCCACCAGATCGGCATGCCGCCGATCCTGTCCGAAGGCGCGGTCACCTACGCCGACGGCACGCCGTCGACGGCGGAGCAGATGGCCAAGGACGTGTCGACCTTCCTGGTCTATACGGCCGAACCGAACCTCGACGAGCGTCACCAGATGGGCGTCAAGGTTCTCCTGTTCCTGCTGGTCTTCACCGGCCTGATGTACGCCACCAAGCGTCAGCTGTGGCGCAACATCCACTGATGCGGTTTCCGGATCAGCCGCAAACCGCATGAACCCGGCAGATCGGTGCGTCGGCATTGATCGAAAGGGATATACGGGCGAAGCCCGTATGGTCGGCTCCGGATCACTCCGGTCCAACAATGGGGCGCCCCGCAAGGGCGCCCCATTTGTTTTCCCGGATGGTCCACGCGATGGAGCGCGGCCACGACCTCGCCTATCCCGACGACGACCATCGCCTGTTCTTCTACCTGCCGTTCGAGCACGCCGAAAACCTGGAGGAGCAGAACCTCTCCACCCGCTTGTTCAGTGAACGCACCCGCGATCCCGGGTACCGCGATTATGCCGAACGCCACCGGCGAATCATCGAAAGGTTCGAGCGCTTCCCCTACCGCAATACCTGTCTGGGACGCGCCTCGACTCCGGAGGCATTGGCCTTCCTCCAACAACCCGGCTCCTCCTTCTAGTTGTCCGGTTGCGACACCTCCTTGGCGTGCTCGGCCATGCCCCGCGCAGCCACCCGCACCCTGGTGCGGGCGCAGGGATCGGGCGGGCGGCTGGACAAGGCCCTCATGGCGATCTGGTTGGGTTGTGCCATGCCGGCATGCAATGGCGCACCATCGGGCAGCCGGTCGGCCTTCCCTTCCGCCCTCAACATGCTCAAACGCGCCC
>DASPMK010000452.1:0-2398 GCA_035627075.1 Azospirillaceae bacterium | reverse complement strand
ATACGGTGGGGTTCATCTCCGACCTGCCGCACCATCTGGTGGCCGCTTTCCGCGCGACCCTGGAGGAGGTGGAGGCGGCGGACATCATTCTGCACGTCCGCGATATCGCCCATCCCGATACGGAGGCACAACGTCAGGACGTGACCAAGGTTCTGCGCGACATGGGCATCGATCCCGAAGCCGACGCGCGCGTCGTTGAGGTGCTGAACAAGATCGACTTGGTGCCGGCTGACGACCGTGACGCCCTTGTTGCCCAGGCGGTCCGCGCCCAGGGCGGCCGGCGCGATACGGTGCGGGGCGTGTCGGCGCTGACTGGAGAGGGGTTCGACGGGCTTTATGGTCTGATCGACGAGCGCATGACCTCCGGCCGCATGGTGGTCGATTTAACCGTCGACCTGCATGACGGCGCGGCGTTGGCATGGCTCTATTCCAAGGGAGAGGTGCTGGAGCGCCAGGACGACGACTGTCACGCCCATCTCCAGGTGGCGCTGGACGGCGCCGATCTGGCCCGCTTCGAACGTCGCTACGCCTACCACCCCCAGAATGCCGAGGTTCAGGCCGATTAGGGGGAGCCGTTGCCGCCGCTGTCCGGTGTTGGCGAAAAGGTGGACATGCGGCTGAGCGGCGCGCGTTACTGTCTGGCATCCCGGTGAGTGATCCGCTTGGCACCATGACTTTTGCTCTCTCCAAGATTCTGTGGGGCTTGACGGCTCCGGGCAACTTGCTGACCCTCCTCCTGGTCCTGGGCCTCGTGTTTCAACGGGTGGGATGGCCATGGCTACGAGGAACCGGCAGGGGATTCATGGTCGTCTCGGCAATGGGGTTTTTGGCATTGGCTACATTGCCGGTGGGTGAGGTACTGATGAAGCCCCTGGAAAGCCGCTTTTCGCCGCCGCAATTGCCGGAACGGGTGGATGGGATTATCGTGCTGGGTGGCGCCGTGGCTCCCACCGTGTCCAAGGGGCGGGGGCAGCCGGCGGTCAATCAGGCGGCGGAGCGGTTGATCGAATTTGCCGGTCTGGCGCGGCATTACCCGGCGGCGCGGCTGGTCTTCACCGGCGGGTCGGGCCAACTGACACACCAGGATACGCCCGAGGTGCCGGTCGCCCGTACGGCGCTGGAGCGGATGGGGCTGGACCCGGCCCGTGTGCTGTTCGAGGGGGAGTCGCGCAACACTTGGGAAAACGCCCTTTATAGTCTCGACCTCGTGAAGCCGTCCGAGGGTGAGGTGTGGGTGCTGGTGACTTCGGCCTATCACATGCCGCGCTCTGTCGGCATTTTCCGGCGGGTGGGGTGGAGGGTGGTGCCCTATCCCGTGGATTACCGGACCCAACTTGATCCCGATTTTCCGCGTTTCGATCTGATTTGGGGGATGGACCTCGCCAGCGATGCGATCCGGGAATGGATCGGGCTGGCGGCCTACCGGTTGATGGGGCGCACCGATTCGCTGTTTCCAAAGCCGGGCTGACACACGGCAACCATGCGATGCCGTCAACGATCATCGGCTGCGAATGGGCGGCGCTCTTGTTGGCGCTTGATCCGTTGCCGGTCTGGTGTGGATGCGCGAGATGGCGCATGCCGCCGCCCCCGCTCGGTTCGGCGGGCCATGGCGCGGGCCTCGTGAACGCTTACCTGTCCGCCATTTCCAAGATTACCGGGGTGTGGTCAGACGCCTTGTCCAGGGCGCGCGGACCACGGTCGATGGTGCAGGCCATCAATCGGTCGGCTGCCCGTGGCGACAGCAGGAAATGGTCGATGCGCAGACCGCAGTCGCGCGGCCAACAGCCGGCCTGATAGTCCCAGAAGGTGTAGGCGCGCGGCTCGTCCGGGTGCAGCGCCCTGAATGACTCGGTGAAGCCGAGGTGTAGCAACTCGCGGAACTTGCGCCGTGATTCCGACCGGAACAGGGCGTTGTCCTGCCAGTCCGCCGGATCGTACACGTCTTCCGGAGCCGGGATAATGTTGTAGTCGCCGCCCAGCACGATCGGGCGTCCCGACGCCAGGAGATGGCGGGCATGGGCCTTCAGCCGATCCATCCAGCGTAGTTTGTAGGCATACTTCTCCGTCCCCACCGGGTTGCCATTGGGCAGGTAGAGCGACGCGACGCGCACCCCACCCACCGTGGCCTCGACATAGCGGGCCTGCTCGTCCTCGGACTCGCCGGGCAGGCAGTATGCCACGTCCTCAATGGGCAACTTGGACAGCAGCGCCACGCCGTTGTAGCTCTTCTGCCCGACCACGGCGGACCGATAGCCGAGCGCGGCGAAATCAAGCGTCGGGAAAGCATCCGTCTCGCACTTGATTTCCTGAAGCAGAACCACGTCGGGCTGGGCGGCGGCGAGCCAACCCGTCACCAGCGGCAGGCGGGCCTTGACGGAGTTGACGTTCCAGGTGGCGA
>DASPMK010000451.1:0-9177 GCA_035627075.1 Azospirillaceae bacterium | reverse complement strand
CTTGGATTTCACCAAGGAACTCTTGAAGCAGCAAAAGCAAGCGCTCGACCGCTGGTACACCGCGCTGCGCCACGCCGCCGACGTGGCCGCTAACCGCAGCGACCTGCCGTTCGAAATGCTGGCGGCGCTGGAGGATGACCTCAACACGCCGATGGCCATCAGCCACCTGCACGAACTGGCCTCCACCCTGAACAAGGCGGCGACGCCACAGGAGAAAGCCAAGGCCAAGGGCGCCCTGCTGGCGGCCGGCGAGGCTTTGGGTATCCTGCTGCAAGACCCGGAGACGTGGTTCAAGTGGCAGCCCGAGGACGCGGGCGCGCTCACCGAGAGCGAAATCGCAGACCTGATCGCCCAGCGTCAGGCCGCGCGCAAGGCGAAAAACTTCGCCGAAGCGGACCGTCTGCGCAAGGAACTATCCGACAATGGCGTCATCCTGGAAGACGGCCCACAGGGCACGACCTGGAAGCGGGGGTAAGACACAGCCCCGTGATACCAAAGACGCGGGGCAAGCCCGCGCAGGACGACATGAAGCAACCTCTTGATACGGCGGTGGTTGATCCCGGATAGGCTCTTACTCCCAACCAAGGAATGAGAAAAACAGTTATAAAACTAAATGCGAATTGGTGTCGCACAATCGCTGGTCTGTAAAGACTGCGGATTGACACCGTGGTTTGTTTTATGAGTTCCTTCGAGGGTATTTTTGTTCCCTCGGAGGTGTCGTGCATCCATCAAACATTTTCCTTGGCGTCCTTTGCGCTCTTAGCTTGAGTGCCTGTGCGACGGCTCAAGATCACCGAGCGGCGGTCGCGGATAGTCAAACCGATCGAATCACGGTCGGTACTGTCCAGCGGGAGATCAAAGTTGGTATGAGCAGCGCGGAAGTTGTCGCTGCCCTTGGGTCACCAAACATGGTGACGACAGATGATCTGCGTCGGGAGACGTGGGTGTATGACAAAATATCCACCGAGACGGCTTACTCGACAAGCAGCGGCGGAGTCGCGGGCTTAATTCTGGGCGGCTTCAGTAATGTCCTCGTTGGTGCGGGTGCCGGTGCCACGGCGAGCCAATCGGCAGGTGCTCGTTCCACTTCGCAAAAGACATTGACGATCATTGTCAAGTTTGATGATCACGGTAAGGTTCGTGACTTCTCCTATCGCTCAAGCTCGTTCTGAGATTTGCCATGACTGCAAAGAAATTCTCAGTGGCGGCTTGCCTGATCGGATCTCTATCTCTGGCCGGCTGCAATCAAACAATCCCCAAGGAAGCCCTTCAGCTTTCCGCGGAAAGTCTCCAGGACCGCCAACTTCAGACCCGGCGCTTTGAAAGCAATGATGAAAAGAATATTTTGGCTGCCAGCGCGCAAGTGCTCCAAGATTTAGGCTTCACGATTGAGAAGAGCGCTACCGAGGTGGGGCTCGTCCTTGGCACGAAGGACCGTGACGCCACCGAGGCCGGGCAAGTCGCGGGCGCCATCATGATGGCAGTGGTCTTTGGTGTCGCGATGCCGGTGGACAACAACCAGAAAATCCGAGCCAGCTTGGTAACCCGTCCTCTGCCGGATGGAAAATCCACGGCGGCGCGCGTGACCTTCCAGCGAATTGTCTGGAATACACACAACCAGGTTTCAAAAATTGAAGGTTTAAAGGATCCTGTTCTGTATCAAGAGTTCTTCAATAAGCTGAGCCAATCCGTATTTTTGACCGCAAACGAGATATAACCCGATGAAAATTAAGAGAGAGACTTTTGCCGTCCTGTGTAGCCTTGTCCTGGTAATGGGGTGTCAAACGAACAGCCGCGATCAAGTCCTTGCGACCTCGGCATCGGCAGTCCAACTGCGGAGCTTCCAAAGCCGGGCCTTCGAAACGACGGATCGGGACAAAATGCTTCGCACCGTCATCGCGACTTTGCAGGATCTCGGCTTTGTCGTTGATAATGCCGATGCAACTTTGGGCACCGTGAGCGGGACCAAGTTGGATGGTTATGCATTGCGGATGACGGTCAGCCTCCGTCCCCGTGGGCAGGCGCAGACGGTTGTGCGGGCCAATGCGCAATACAACATCGTGGCGGTCGAGGACCCACAACCCTATCAGCAGTTTTTCGCCGCTCTGGAGAAGGCCCTCTTTCTGACTGCGCAGCAAGTGGATTAGGGACTTCTTGTCACCCCACCGTCTCGAATCGCACCGGCAGACTTAGTTTGAAGCCGGAGCGGCGGTTGACCGTCTCGGCGTCGCCGGTGGTCAGGAAGCGGCGGAGTGGCGGCCCGGACAACGGGCCGACGTACTCCGGGTGGCGCTGGAGATAGTCGTCGAAGCTGTCGGCCACCGCCGTCGGCTGGCACAGCAGACGTACACCCGGCGGCAGCGCCTCGCGGAACAGGTCCTTGACCAGGGGGTAATGCGTACAGCCGAGGATGGCGTAGTCCGGTGTTTCGCCCCCCAACTGCCGCAACAGTTCGCCACAATAGCTGTGGATCAAGCCCAGCAGTTCCGCGCGCGGGGCGGCATCCTCGATGCGGCCGGCGAGCTCCGGGCAGGCCTGCTGGAACACCCGTACGCGCGGGCAGCGCTTATGGATCTCCACAGGGTACGCCTGGCTGTCCACCGTACGCTGGGTGCCGAACACGGCGATGGTCTGCCGGTTGTACTTTTGCGGGTAGACCGGCTCCTTGATGGTCCAGGGCGTCTGGGTCGCCGCCTCGATGGTGGGAACGATAATCCCCACCAGATTGCGGCCGGGATAGTGATGGTGGATCCAACGCTGCTGAAGCGTGTGCAGCGCCACCGCCGAGGCGGTGTTGCACGCCACCACCGCCAGCCGGCAGCCCATGTCGTACAGCCGGGCCGCGCCCTGCCGGGTGAATTCCAGGATGTCCTCGGGCCGGCGGCTGCCGTAGGGTGCGTTGGCGTGGTCGCCCAGATAGACATAATCGAGATCCGGCCGGCGGGCCGCCAGGGACTCGAAAATAGTCAGGCCGCCAAAGCCCGAATCGAACACGCCGATCATCGCCCGCCCTTCATGCCCGCGCCGCCTTTCCCTTAGCATGATCACGCGCGCAACGGGAGCGCAACGCCGCCGTCAGGCTTTCCGGATATGTGCCAGGAAGGTTTCCACCTCGCGCCGCACCGTGTCCGACAGGCGTGCCAGATCGGCCGACACCATCAGCACCTGCTCGGCGGCCATCTCGGTCTCGTGCGCGGCGGTGCTGACGCCGGAGATGTTGGCCGACACCTGCCGGGCGCCGAGTGCCGCCTGCTCGACGTTGCGGGCGATCTCGGCGGTAGCGCCACCTTGCTGCGATACCGCGCTGGCAATGGCGGCGGCGATGGCGTTCACCTGTCCGATCACCTGCCCGATGCCGGTAATGGCCGAGGCGGTGTCGCCGGTGGTGGCCTGGATGGCGGCGATCTGGGCGCCGATTTCCTCGGTGGCCTTGGCGGTCTGGTTGGCCAACTGCTTCACCTCGTGCGCCACCACGGCGAAACCCTTGCCCGTCTCGCCGGCCCGAGCGGCTTCAATCGTCGCGTTCAAGGCCAGCAGGTTGGTCTGCGAGGCGATCGAACTGATGATCTGGAGGAAGGAGCCGATCCGCTCGGACGCTTCGGTCAAGCCCCGGACACGCTGGTTTGCGTGCTCGGCCCCCTCCACCGCGGTGCCGATGATGGCGATGGCGCTGTCCACCTGCCGGCCGATCTCGCCGACGGACGCGGTCAACTCCTCGGTGGCGGCGGATACCGTCTGGGCGTTGCTGCCCGCCTCCTCGGCACCCGACGCCACGGCGGAGGCCTGCCGGTCCGTGCCATCGGCCAGCGAAGTCATGGATTCGGCGGTGGCCTGCATCTCGTCGCAGGCAGCACCCATAGACCGGACAAGACCGCCGACGCTGGCTTCCAACCGGTCGGCCAGAGCGATCATCGAGCGGCGCCGTTCGGCCTCGGCCCGCGCCTTGGCTTCATCCTGTTCGGCGCGCAGGCGTTCCATTTCCATGGCGTTGCGTTTGAAGGTGTCCAGCGCCCGAGCCAGATCGCCGATCTCGTCCCGACGGTCGGCGTGGACGGCGGTCACGCTCCGGTCCCCTTGGGCCAGCCGGCCCATGGCCTCGGTAATGGCCGACAGCGGGCGGGTGATGCCGCGGCTGACCAATGTGGCGAAGCCACCCACCACCACCAGCAGCAGAACGATGATCCCGCTCTTGTGCGTTACTTCCCGCCAGAACAGGCGTTCCACGTCGTCGACGTAGATGCCCGACCCGACGATCCATCCCCACGGCCCCGCCTTGCGGACATACGAAACTTTAGGTTGCGGTTGACGCTCACCCGGCTTCTCCCAGGAATAGGCCACGAAGCCGGTGCCGTCGTTGGCGGCCTTGATGAACATCTGGAACAGCGGATAACCGTCGGCGTCCTTGAAATCACCCAACGGCTTGTCGATCAGGTCGGCGCGGAAGGGATGCATCAGCATCACCGGCCGGGCATCCTGCACCCAGAAATACTGGTCCCCGTCATAGCGCAGACTGCGCACCGCCTCCAGCACCCGTGCCTTGGCATCGGCCTCACCCAGGCGGCCGGATTTGGCTTCAGCGGCATAGTGGTCGACGAGACTGGCGGCGGTCTCCACCAATTGGCGGGTGCGATCGCGGCGATCCTCTATCATGCTGTCGCGCCAGTCGCGCAGAGAGAGCACGGTGACGGCAATCATGCCCAGGATGGCAATGGCTACAATGATTACCAGACGGAAATATATTTTCTGATTTGAAAGCATTTGGCTTTTTCGTCCGGTAAAATTGGTCTGCTTCGCCAGTGGCTTGCCTGGAATTTCCTTATCCCATCAAAGTAGACGCGGTAGAATGATAATTTTTTCTAAATCGGTTACTGTGCTTTTCTGTGTTGTTGGTGAGATGTCGTGGCAGTGTCGACCGGCAACTCGTTGAGTTCTAAGGGTTTTGCGCGGAGGGTTCGAGGCCGCCGCGGCCCGAAGGAAAGGGAATGCCGGGATGCGTCATGTTGTCCTACGCCTGTAAACGCACCGGCCCCGTTGTTCGATGTCCGGCACTTCCTTTCGTTTACCATTGAGAATCGGGGCCTCTTCCGCCATCCTTGCGCCCTTGCTTAGAAAGTGGGCGAAGCATGACCAGCGAGCGCATCTACCTGTATGACACCACCCTGCGCGACGGCGCGCAGACCCTGGGCGTTGATTTCTCCGTGGCGGACAAGATCGCCATTGCGCGCGAGCTGGATATTCTAGGCATTGATTACATCGAGGGCGGCTGGCCCGGCGCCAATCCCACCGACGATGCCTTCTTCGCCGATCCCCCGGTCCTCGGCCAAGCCACCTTCACCGCCTTCGGCATGACGAAAAGGCCGGGCCGCAGCGCCGCGAACGATCCCGGTCTGGCGGCGCTGTACGACTCCAAGTGCAAGGCGGTGTGCCTTGTCGGCAAGACCTGGGACTTCCAGGTGGACGTGGCGCTGGGCATCCCGCGCGACGAGAACCTGGAGATGATCCGCGACTCCATCGCCTTTTCAAAGGAAAGGAAAGGCGAGGCGCTGTTCGACTGCGAACACTTCTTCGACGGATACAAGGCCAATCCGGCCTACGCGCTGGCCTGCGCCAAGGCGGCGTACGAGTCCGGCGCCCGCTGGGTGGTGCTGTGCGATACCAACGGCGGCACTCTGCCGCATGAGATCGAGCGCATCGTGCGCGAGGTGGTGGAGCATATTCCCGGCGCCTACCTCGGCATCCACTGCCACAACGACACCGAGAACGCGGTCGCCAACAGCCTGGCGGCGGTCCAGGCCGGCGTGCGCATGATCCAGGGCACCGTCAACGGCCTGGGCGAGCGGTGCGGCAACGCCAATCTGGTATCGATCATCCCCTCCTTGATCCTGAAGATGGGCTTCACCACCGGCGTCTCCCGCGACGGGCTCAAACACCTGACCCGCGTCAGCCGGGTGTTGGACGAGCGGCTGAACCGCCTGCCCAACCGCCATGCAGCCTATGTCGGCGAAAGCGCGTTCGCCCACAAAGGCGGGCTGCACGTTTCGGCGGTGGCCAAGAACCCGGCGTGCTACGAGCACATCACTCCCGACGATGTCGGCAACCGCCGTCACATCGTGGTGTCGGATCAGGCGGGCCGCTCCAACATGCTGGCGCGACTGGCCGAGATCGGTCTGGAGGTCGATGCCGCCGACCGCCGCGTCAACGATCTGCTGGACATCGTCAAACAGCGCGAGTTCGACGGCTATGCCTACGACGGGGCGGAGGCCAGCTTCGAACTGCTGGCGCGGCGCACGCTCGGCAAGGTCCCCAGATTCTTCGAGGTACTGCGCTTCAAGGTCACCGACGACCACCGCTACAACGCCAAGGGGGAATTGGTTACCGAGTCCGAGGCGACGGTGCGCATCCGCGTCGGCAACGAGATCATCCACACCGTATCCGAAGGCAACGGTCCGGTGAACGCGCTGGACCGGGCGTTGAGAAAGGCGCTGGAGCCGTCTTTCGCGCCACTCTCGCGGATGCAGCTGGTGGATTTCCGTGTGCGCATCCTGCACTCCACCGATGGCACCGCCGCCATGCCGCGGGTGTTGATCGAGAGCATCAACGACAGCGAGGAAACGTGGCGCACCATCGGCGTGTCCACCAACATCATCGCCGCCGCCCTCGACGCGCTGGTGGACAGCTTCACCTACAAGCTCCTGCGTGCCAGCGTCGCGGCTTCGGCTGCCGCCGCGTGACATGATCGACATCAGCGATCCCAACCGGCCGTCTATCGAGGGCGGACCGGCCGTCATTCTGGTCGAGCCGCAGCTGGGCGAGAACATCGGCACGGCGGCGCGGGCCATGCTCAACTGCGGCCTGACCGATCTGCGGCTGGTGCGCCCGCGCGACGGCTGGCCCAACAGCCGGGCGGCGGCGGCGGCGTCCGGCGCCGACAAGGTGCTGGAGCAGGCCCGGCTTTACCCCACCGCCGCCGAAGCGGTGGCCGACCTGACGCGCGTCTACGCCACCACGGCGCGCAACCGGGGTATGACCCAGGCCATCCTTACCCCCCGCGCCGCCGCGGTCGAGATGCGCGCGGCGTGGAACGAGGGGGGCAAGGTGGGTATCCTGTTCGGGCCGGAGCGCACCGGCCTGTTCAACGACGACCTGACCCTGGCCGACGCCCTGGTATCGGTGCCGGTCAACCCGTCCTTCGCCTCGCTCAATCTGGCCCAGTGCGTGCTGATTCTGGGCTATGAGTGGTTCCAGACCGGCGCCGACCTGCCGCCCGACCGGCACTTGGCGATGCCCCAGAGCGGTCCCGCCACCAAGGCGGCTCTGGTGAACCTGTTCGAGCACCTGGAGCAGGAACTAGACGCCGGCAATTTCTGGTCCAACCCGGAAAAACGGCCGTCGATGGTGCGCAACATCCGCAACGCCTTCGAGCGAATGGGCCTCACCGAGCAGGAGGTCCGCACCTTCCATGGCATCATCGCCTGCCTGGCGGGGCGATCAAAGCGACGGCCTCCTTCCCAGGGTTGACGACGCAAAAGTCGTACCTCCTTGATGACCGGCGTGCCGGGCTGTTGCCCTGGCATTTCCCGGTTCGGCGACAACGGAGGCGGCCCCATGACGACGATCCTCGGCACCCCCTCGGATGACAATCTCCGGGGCACGCGGGACGACGACGATATCGCCGGACTGGAAGGCCGGGATGCTATCGACGGTGACACCGGCGCCGACCAGATCGATGGCGGCGAAGACGATGATCGACTCGACGGCGGCCCGGACACGGACATCCTGTTCGGCGGCACGGGTGACGACGACCTTGACGGCGACAACCACGACGACCTGCTGTACGGCGGCATCGGCGATGACCGCATGGCGGGCGGCATCGGCATGGACACGCTGGACGCCGGTGCCGGTGACGACGACATGACCGGCGATACCGGGTACGACATGCTGGACGGCGGGGCGGGGAACGACGACCTCGACGGCGGCGCCGATGGCGATCAACTGGAAGGCGGGCCGGGAAACGACACCATGAAAGGCGGCACCGGCCCCGACTTCCATCTCAGCCGCGCCGACGACGCCGACACCTTCGTGTTCGACATTTCAGAGGGCAATTTCGATACCGACGACATCCGCGGCTTCAATGGCCAGGGCGAAAGGGGCGGCGACGTGCTGCGGCTGGTCGGTTTCACAACGGAAGACTTCCGGATCACCGAATACCCCGGTCAGCCCATAGGCCCGATCTTCTTCGGCGAGCCGGCGGAAACCGGCGCCGAAGCCGCTCCGGGGAGCGACACGGCGATCGGCGGTGGGGCGGCCGGTGGTGGTGGCATCGGCGGTATCGGGCCGCCCGGCACCCCGCAGGGCTGGACCGAATTCGTGTCCGACTTCGGCATTTTCCGTGTCGATGCCATCGATCTGGTGGCGGGCGAGGATTACGTCTTCGTATGAGGGAGTCGTCGGCCGGCTCCCTCGATTGCTCCTCAGGTGCCGCGCACCCGCTGGATGAAGCCGCCGGACTGCTCGCGGAGCGCGGTTGACTGGCAGGTCAGTTGGTGCGCCTCGGCCAACACTTCCTGGGCGGCGCGCCCGGCTTCGCGGGCGGCCTCGTTGACGCCGACGATGTTGCCGGTCACCTCCTGGGTGCCCGTCGCCGCCTGTTCGACATTGCGGGCGATTTCATGGGTGGCGGCCTGCTGCTGCTCCACTGCCACGGCGATGGCGGCGGTCGTCTGGCTCACCTCGGTGATGGTCTGGACGATGGCCTCGATGGCGGCGACCGCTTGGCTGGTGGCGCCCTGGACCGCGCCGATCTGGGCGGAGATTTCCTCGGTGGCACGGGAGGTCTGGCTGGCCAGATTTTTCACCTCGCCCGCCACCACGGCGAAGCCCTTGCCGGCCTCGCCGGCGCGGGCGGCCTCGATGGTGGCGTTGAGCGCCAGAAGGTTGGTCTGGCTGGCGATGTCGTTGATCAGGCTCACCACCTCGCCGATGCGCTGGGCGGCTTCGGCCAGGCTGCCGACGATCCGGTTGGTTTCTTGCGCCTTATGCACGGCGGCCTGCGTCGTCCCGGTCGATTGCCCGACCTGCCTGCCGATCTCCAGGATGGAAGCCGACAGCTCATCGGCGGCCGACGCCACGGTCTGAACGTTGCTGGACGCCTGCTCGGCGGCGGCGGCGGCGGCGGCG
>DASPMK010000450.1:0-14847 GCA_035627075.1 Azospirillaceae bacterium | reverse complement strand
CCGCCGGGCGCCGACGCGCCCGCGGCATAGGGCTCTGGTACAGGGCGTCATGTCGCACCATATGTCGCGCCCTATGAAGAATAGCCGTGTCGCGACGCGCGCGACGCGGATCGCCGCAAGGAGGCGGCGCCCGTGTCCTTGACCAGTCTGCTGCTCAATATTTTGTGGATCATTTTCGGCGGCTTCTGGATGGCGCTGGGATGGCTGATCGCCGCCGCCGTTCTGGCGATCACCATCATTGGCCTGCCCTGGGCGCGGGCCGCGTTCAATCTGACGCTCTACACCCTGGCGCCTTTCGGCCGGCGGGCCATGCCGCGCGACGCCCTGACGGGGCGTGAGGACATCGGTACCGGCGCCTTTGGCCTTCTCGGCAACGTGATCTGGTTCCTGCTCGCCGGCTGGTGGCTGGCGCTGGGCCATCTGCTGACCGCCGTGGCCTTGGCGCTGACCATCATCGGTATCCCCTTCGCCTGGGCGCACCTCAAGCTGGCCGGGATGGCGCTATGGCCGATCGGCAAGACGATCGTTCCGGCGGAGCAACTGGCACGCCTGCGGTAGGGCCTGTCACACGGCCATTCGCCACCGGAGACGGGCCTTCAGACAGGACCCATACCGGCTTGCGGGGGAAAAGCCCTTTATCCGCAAAACCGGATCAGGCTTCGCGGACTTCGGTCAGGAAGGCCTTGACCTGCGCCTCCAGGCAGCGGCTCTCCACCATCAGATCGGAGGCCGATCCGTAGACGTCGTTGGATGCCCGGTCGGTGCTTTCGGCCGCGTCGATCACCTCGGTGATGGCGGAGAGGATGGCGCGGGTTTCGTCCACGGTATGGCCGACATTGCGGGCGATCTCGCCGGTTGCCGCCCCCTGCTCCTCGACCGCCGAGGCGATGGTCACCGATAGATCGTTGATGCGGATGATGGTTTCCATGATCGCCTCGATGGATACCACCGCCGCCAGGGTTTCCGCCTGAATGGCGCCGATCTGGGTGGTGATGTCCTCGGTGGCCTTGGCCGTCTGGTTGGCGAGGTTCTTGACCTCGTTCGCCACCACGGCGAAGCCTTTGCCCGCCTCGCCGGCGCGGGCGGCCTCGATGGTGGCGTTGAGCGCCAGCAGGTTGGTCTGGCTGGCGATGGCGTTGATCAGTTCCACCACCTCGCCGATGCGGTTGGCGGCGCCTTCCAGTCCCTTGATGCGGTCGCTGGCCTCGGTGCTTTGGCCGGAGGCGGTCTGGGCGACCTCGGCAGCCTGATTGACTTGCCGGCCGATTTCGTAGATCGAGCTTTCCAACTCGGTCGAGGCCGCCGCGATGGTCTGCACGTTGTTGATGGCCTGCTGGGAGGCGGAATAGACGTTTTGCCCGTGGGTGTTGGTCTGGGTGGCCATCGCCGCCAGCGATTCCGAGGACCGGTGCAGCCGCTCGACCGAATCGGAGACGTTGTGCAGCATATCGATGACGGTCATGTCGAAGACCTGGGTCAACGCGCAGAGCGTCTCCTGCCGCGCGGCCCGCGCTGCCAGCTCGCGCTTTTCGCGCTCCTGCAACTCCAGTCGCTCCAGCGCGTTGAGCCGGAAGGTTTCCAACGCGCGAGCCATCGCCCCCACTTCGTCCTGGCGCGCGCGGGAGGGCACGGTGATGCTGGTGTCGCCTGTCGCCAGCCGGCTCATCAGCCCCTCCAGCGCCGTCAGCGGCCCGCCGAACGACCGCGCGATGCCCCACGCCAGCGCCAGCGCCGCCACCAGCACCGCCGCCACCAGCACCAGGGACCACGCCAGCTTGCTCTGGAAGCCGGCGATGCGTACCAGCAGCAGGCGGTCCAGTTCCTGGGCCGTAACGCCCCAGAACGAACCGGCCAGCGCCTGGGTCTGGGCGCGTACCGCCTCGATGGCCTCGGGCGTCGGCCGCCCCCCACGGGCATCGCCCGAGGCGGCGTCCAGCGTGGCGACGAAGCGCTCCAACTGGCCCTTCAGCCCGGCGTAAGGGGCTTCCAGCGCCAGCTTGAGCGAGCCGTCGGGGTTGCCGCGGTAGGCCGAGGCGATGTCGCCGGCAATGCCGTCGATGGTCGAACTGAGCTCGCCCTTGCGCATCAGGTACTGCGCCCGGCGTTCGGTGGTGTCCTGGCCGGTGGCGAGGTTGTCGAGCACGACGTCGGTGATGACGCTCAGGCGGTCGACCAGTTCCGGCAGCTTCAGGAGCACCAGATCCATCGAGTAGTAGGAGTCGAGGTCGGGGTCGAGGATCAGGTTGGAACTGTCGCCGACGCGGCTGATCAGGGCGCGGACCTGGGCGATGACGGCGCGCTGGTGCTCGGCGCGGGTTTCGGTCTTGAGCCCGGCGCGCTCGCGTTGCAGGGCTTCGGCGTCGCTGAGCAGCGGCCCGGCCAACTCCGGGGTGATCATGGCTTGGCCCATCTCGGCTTCGAGGCCGGTGACCTCCTTGAGGTGGCCGCGGATGCGTTCGGCGAGGCCGGCGGCGTCCTGGCCGACGTGGTGCTGGTCGAGGAGGTCGAGAATGAGGGCGCGCAAGGTGGCGAGGTAGCGGTTGCCGTCGACCTCCTTGGCGGCAAAGTCGATGTCCTTGTAACTCTGGGCGACCAGAAGCCAGGTGAGAAACGCCACCGGCACCAGGAAGTTGGCGCACAGCAGCAGCATCTTACGGCGGATGGAGAGATTATTGAGCACGGCCTTCTTGCTCCCAGAACAGCTTCGGATGGCGTGCCTTGACCGTCGACGCGCGCAGTCCAGCCAGACAAGCCGGGTGTGGCGTCTGCTAGCCTGAAAAACAGCCTAACATCATCCATAAGCGTCTGAAATATGCGACTTTGGTAGAAGGGGGGTTTCTTCTGTATTGCCCAAATTGTGGGCTGTCTTGAGGGCGGCCTTGATTTGCAGCCTAATGAATAAGGTGGGCAATGGAGATTGATGGGGGCCAATTCGGGACGTTTCTCCAGAAAAGGGCCATGACGGCGGAGCGGCATCGCCCCTCCGCCATCCGACTCGGGGTTGAAAAGTCAAGCCCCTGCTCGTTGGTAGTCAATCAATACTACAGATTGCCCATCGAAGTACGGGGCGGCATCATGCCGCCCGACGGGGCGGCGCCGCGGCGCTCCCGGCCCATGTTGAAACGGGATGCCATGACGACATTGCAGCTTTTTCCCGAGTGCCCGAACGATAGTCGGTGTGGTCCTTGGCGGACCGGTATCGACGTGCGCCTGTGCGTGCGCTGCGGCCGGGAGTTTGCCGATGAAGCCCAGATGGCGCCGGAGGGAGACGGCGCCGATCCGGAAGAGGAGTGGGACGAGGACTGGGGCAAGCAAACCTGACGCCGGGCGTCAGCGCCGGGTCTTCTTCGGCACTTGCGGGGCCGGCTTGGCGGTCTGGCCAGCCGGCGGTTGCTGCAGGCGTTGTACCTGCTTTTGCAGGTCCTGCACCGTCCCCTGGAGCGGGGCCAAAGTCTGCACCTGGGCCTGAAGCTGCTGCATCTGCTTTTGCAGGCCGGTCGCCAATGGCGGAGCCGACTGGAGTTGCGTCTGGATCTGCTGGACCTGATCGGAGAGCGACGACAGGGCAACCGTTCTGGTTTGCAGTTCCTGGCGCAGGTTGGCAACTTCCTGTTGCGCCACAGTCAGGTCGCGGGCGGCGAGTCGGTGACCGAAGGTCGCGCCCAGGGAGATCGACAGTACCGCCACGATGGCGCCCGAGGCCGCGTGCGGCAACCAGGACCGCCACGACTCCGGTGTGCCCGCCTTGGCAGGCTTGGCCTGCGCCGATTCGGCCTTGGCCGTACCGGAGTCGGCCGCGGTGAGTCCGGAAATGACGTCGCTGAGCAGGTCCGTCTGGGCAGTCATGAGCATCCCTTTAATATACAGATATGCCGGATCGACCCGCGACCTGGATCGTGGGTCAATCCCGAATATCCGCAGTGTGCCATCATCCTTTCGGCGGTCAAGGATGCCCCTTTGCCGCATGGACGATTATCGGTCGAGCGGCACCCGCACCAGACGGAAGGGGTCGGGGACCGCGTTGATCTTCTTCGGATCGAACAGCAGATCCAACTGGCCTTCCACCACCCAGGCGTCACTACCGTGGATGGCAACGGTGGTCGGCGAGGCCATGCCGCCGGCCAGGGGTCGCAAGGCGGCCCTGTCGCCGTCCAGGCTGATGGCGGTGAGCGCGCCGGTGCCGCCCTCGACCACGACCAGCTGGCCCGACACCAGCCGCTCCAGCCCGTCCGGGCCGTTCAGCGGGCGGGGCAGGGCGACCGGCGTTACCGCCCCTGGCCGCCCGGACGCGTCCACGGCCACGCGCAGGAGGTCGCCGGTATTGTACTTGACGACATAAAGCGTCCCGGCGCCGTCGAAGGCGATGCCGTTGAGATTGAAACCCTCGCCCTTGAAGGCGTCGGACACCAGCCAGTCGGTCAGTTCGCCGCTCGCCGACGACAGGCGCAGGATGCGCGGATTGAGCGAATCCGTCACGAGCAGGTCGCCGTTGGGGGCCAGCGCCATGTCGTTGCAGAAGCCGTCGCCGACCATGGGGTGACGGGAGAGCGCCGCGCCGCTGGAGGCCCGGAACACCACCACCGCAGGGCCGGTGGTGCCTTTGAGGTCGCTGACGCCGGGGTCGGACGAGCAGGCGTAGAGCCGGTCTCGCGCCTCGTCGACGATCAGGCCGGTGACCCAGTTGAGGCCGTTGGCGCCGGCCGGGATGAAGGGCCGGGCCTCGATGGTACCCGGCGGCACGCGCAGGATAGCGCCGCGCTTGGCGCTGCCCACCAGCAGCGTGCCGTCCGACAGGGCGGCGATACCTTCCGGGAAGGTCTGCGGGTCGGGCAGGCGGATGGCGTCGGGCGCGGCCGGGGCCGGGCCGGCGAGGCCCACCCACAGCAGGGCGCCAAGGGCGACGCGGGTGATGGAGCGGCGGATCGGCATGGGGCACTCTCCCAGGAAAGGTCAACGGGGAGGAGCATAGGGACAGTGCCAGGGCCGCCGCGCGCCCGGGCCGATCAATCATCATGCCGAAGCGATCATTCCCTCCCGAGCGGCCGACGCCGCTTCGGACGGGGCAAGGCCGAAGCGGGTCTTGAAACGGTGGGCGAAGCGCGACGGCGAGGCGTAGCCGCACCGCTCGGCCACCCCGCCGACGCCGAGGGTGCCTTCGTGCAGCAGGGCGGCAGCCAGCATCATCCGCTCGTCCTCGACGATGTGGCGCAAACTGAGGCCATGGTCGCGCAGGCGGCGGTTGAGGGTCGGCACGCTCATGGACAGCCGCCGCGCCACGGTTTCGGCCGCCCAGGCGGCACCGGGCTCCATGCGGATCATGGTGCGCACCCGCGCCGCCACGTCGCCCAGCCGGGGGGCGAACACGGCCGCCAGCGCCGGGCCGCCGGCCAGGGCCAGCAGCAACTCCATCAGCCGGTGCTCGGTCAGCGCCGGTGCCAGGGCGGACTTGCCGGCCACCGCCTTGAGCGCGTGCAGCGTGCAGATAGGCGTCCGTCACTGCCGGCTCCACCGCCACCTCGAGGTAGCCGTTCCCGCGCGGCACGCCGGTCATCGCCGCGTCGCGCACCGGCTCGGGATAGGCGGCGGCGAAGCGCTCCAGCAGGCGCGGACGGAACTCCAGCCACACCGCGCGGTAGCGGCCCGACCGGGGATCGGGCTCGTTGATGATGGTGAACGGCCGGCTGGCGGGAAACACCATCAACGAGCCGGCGCCGTGTGCCGTCAGCCGGTCGCCGGAGTAGAGCGACTTGCGGCCTTCCAGCACCACGATGACGGCGGGGTGGGCGGGTTCGTAGCTGTGCAGGATGTCGCGGCGGCGCACGCTCATGCCGCCGACCGAAGCCAGAGCGGTGACGTGGTGGTCGGCCGCCGGCGTGGGCGGATGGTCGCCGAGGGTGGCGTCGATGGCGCCGACGAAGGATGAGTTCGGCATCAGGTGGCGGTCTCCGGGCGGGCGGGAACGAGCAGGCGTTTCTCGGGCGCGAACGGCTGCGGCTCCTGGGCCTCCAGCGCCGCGACGCAGGCGCCGATGTCGTCGAACGGCAGGGCTTCGATCTGGCGCGGGTCGCGGTCCCACCAGCGCACGGCCAGCAGTCGCTCCACCAGGGCGGGCGGGAAGCGGTGGCGCAGGATGCGCGCCGGCACGCCGCCGACCACGGCGTAGGGCGGCACGTCGGCCGTCACCACCGCGCCGGCCGCTACGATGGCGCCGCACCCCACCGTCACCCCGGCGACGATCACCGCGCCGGCGCCGATCCACACGTCGGGACCAATCTCCGTCTTCTTGAAGGCGAAGGGGCGGCGCACGGCGTTCAGCGGGTAGCGGTGGTCGGCGTACTGGAAGGGATGGGTGCTGAGCCAGCCCGTGGGATGGCTCTGGGCGCCGATGTGGCAAAGCCCGGCGATGGAGACGTAGCGCCCGATCTCCGCGTGCTGGTGTACGGTGGCGCCGTCGGCAACGTAGCTGAGGAAACCCAGGCGGATCGCCGAGACGAGGTGGCATTGGCCCAGCGACACCGGCACTTCGATCTCCACGTCCTCGCCGACGCGGGTGTGGGCGGGGGCGGAGATGGTGACGGTGGCCCACGCGGCATCCAGGATGGGGGTGAGCGCCGCCAGCCGCCCGATCCCCGGCACCGCCCGCAAGGTCGCGGCGTAGCGCGGGCGGCGGCGCAGCGCCTCTGCCCAGCCGGTTTCCGCCAGCCGGTCCAAGCCGGCGCGCCAGCCGGTGAGGCCCAGGTTGAAGTGGGCCTCCGCGCAAGCCGGGTCGGCCGCGACCACCGCCCGGTAATGGTCGGCGGCCGCGGCGAACAGCCCTTCACCGAACCGGGCGTTGCCGGCCGCCATGTGATGCTGGAGGCCGGAGGCTGGCAGGGGTGTGGTGTCCTCGGGCGGCATGAGCGGTCCTCCGGGGGCTTTGATCGCCGTCGAATCTACACGCGGACGGCACCGACAGGATAGAGAGGATGCGGCGGCGCGGGCGTCATGCTAAATCCTGGAGCGGGAGGATCCGTGACGACGATGTGTCCGAGGGATTACGGCAGGCGGATGGAGACGCGGCACGGCGGACGCCGTTGGGTCGCGCGACTGGCCGTTTGGACGATCCTGTTGCAGGCCGTGCTGCCGTTCGTCGTCTTGGCCGCCGCGCCGAGGGCCGATGGGCCGCCGCTGGTCATCTGCACGGTCGAGGGGATGAAGGTCATCCCGGCCGGTTACGCCGACGGCGGAGGGCGGGCCGACACGCCGATGGGGCCTTCCTGTCCGTTTTGCGTCCTGCCGGTCGCCGCCGCGCTGCCGCCGCCGGCCCCGCCGCTGCCGCTGCTGGCCCTGTTGCCGCCGGACGACACGCGGCCGCTCCTGGTCGAGCCGCGTTTCGGGATCCAGTTCTTTCTCGTCGGCCGACCGGCCCGCGCACCGCCGGGCATCGGCTGAGCGGCCTTTTTACGTTCACGCTTTGCACCAGACTGGCGTCGGCGCCGCGATCCGCGCGGCCGATGCGTGCCCGCGCGCCGGTGCCGACGCTCTTTTTTCGTGAAGGACCGATCGACAATGAAGTTCCTGTCCACGCTTGCCGCCCTCGCCGCCGTACTGCTTCCCCTGTCCGCCGGTGCCGCCGATGTCACCGCCGGCAACATCACCGTCAGCAATCCCTGGGCTCGCGCCACGGCCGGCATGGTGGCGGCCGGGGGGGCGTTCCTGACCCTGACCAACCAGGGGAGCGAGGCCGACGCCTTGGTCGCGGCGACGGCCGACGTCGCCGACAAGGTGGAGTTGCACACCCACATCAACGACAATGGCGTGATGCGCATGCGCTCCGTGGAAGCCATCGAGATTCCGGCCGGCGGTGTCGCCGAATTGAAGCCCGGCGGCCTGCACGTCATGCTGATCGGGCTAAAAGCACCCTTGAAGCAGGGGGAGAGCTTCCCGTTGCGCCTGACCTTCAAGCGTACCGGCACGGCCACGGTCATGGTGGCGGTGCAGGGGCCGGGAGCCATGGGGATGGGGCATATGCCCGGCCACGGGGGCTGACCCGGTGTTCCGACTTTCGGCGGTTCGTTTTGCCACGAGCCGCCGGGGCTCCCATCTTGCTGGCGTACACCCGCCCGCAAAGCCAGGGAGGCCCCATGGCCTTGGACGTATCGCTCGTGTCTCCACCACTGGATGCCCGCAAGTTCCGTGACCCCCTGCGTACCGCCAAGGGCGAGCCGCGCGCCTCGGTGGGCCTCAAGGCCCTGAAGACGCTGTGGTTCAACACCGGCACGCTGTGCAACGTGGCCTGTCCGCACTGCTATATCGAGTCTTCTCCGACCAACGACCGCCTTGTCTATCTGACAGCCGGCGAGGTCGCGGCCTTCCTCGACGAGATCGAAACCCTGGGGTTGCCGACGGAGGAGATCGGCTTCACCGGCGGCGAGCCGTTCATGAACCGCGAACTGCCGGTGATGCTGGAGGACAGTCTGGCGCGCGGGTTCCGCGTGCTGGTACTGACCAACGCCATGCGGCCGATGATGCTGCGTCGCCAGGAATTGCTGGGCCTGGGGGAACTGTTCGGCGATCGGTTGGTGTTGCGCGTCTCGCTCGACCATTACACCCGCCAGGGCCATGACGCCGAACGCGGTCCCGGTGCCTGGGAACGGACGCTTGAAGGGCTGTTGTGGCTGGAGCGCAACGGTTTCACCGTCCACATCGCCGGCCGGACCCTGTCGGGCGAGCCGCATCTGGAATTACGCCGCGGCTATGCCCGCCTGCTTGCGAATCTGGGCGTCGCCATCGATGCCGACGATCCCGGGCGGCTGGTGCTGTTTCCCGAGATGGACGCCCGGCATGACGTGCCCGAGATCACCGAACGCTGCTGGGACATCCTCCATCGCTCGCCCGACAGCGTAATGTGCGCCACCTCGCGCATGGTGGTGAAGCGCAAGGGGGCCGACCGCCCAGCGGTGGTCGCCTGTACGCTTATACCGCAAGATGCCGGATTCGAACTGGGCGCCACGCTGGCGAACGCGGCGTCGCACGTACACCTGAATCACCCGCACTGCGCCAAGTTCTGCGTGCTGGGCGGGGCGGCGTGCAGCCGCCCCTGATGGTTTCAGGCTGCGGCGTGCAGCCGCCCCTGGTGGTTTCAGGCTCTGGCCATCGCCCGGCGGCCGACGACGTACCATAAGGTGATCACCAGCGCCACGGCCAGCAGCGGCGCCATCCCGAGGTTGACCGCATTCCAGCCCAAGACGTTCAGCAGGCTGCCCGAGGCGAAGGACGCGGCGGCGGCAGTACCGGCCACGATCATCTCGGCGAAGCCCTGTACGCGTCCGCGTTCCTCCGGCCGGTGAGCGGCGGCCAGGAGCGTGGTGCCGGCGACGTACATCAGGTTCCACCCCACGCCCAGCAGCAGCAGGCTTGCCTGGAAATGGCCCAGCGTGGTCCCCCATACCGCTACCGTGGCGCTGGCGGCCAGGATCGACGTGCCGGTGACGGCGACGCGCGGCGCGCCGTAGCGGTCGATCAGCCGGCCGGTGACGAAGGACGGCGCGAACATACCCAGGACGTGCCACTGGATTACCGTGCCGGCGTCGGCCAGGGTGAGGCTGCACGCGACCATGGCGATCGGGGTGGCGTGCATCACCAGGATCATCACGCCATGGCCGACAGCGGCGTTGGCCAGCGCCGCGAGGAACACCGGCTGGCGGATGATTTCCCCCAGCGGCCGACCGCCTCCCAAGGCGGCGTCCGCCGCCGGTTCGTGGGAGCGCAGGAACGCCACCGGCGCCAGTGTCAGCAGGGCCAGCGCCGCCAGCGCCAGATAAGAGCCGACATAGAGATGCGGGAGCATCAGGTCCTTGGTCCACAGGGCCAGCGTCGGACCGGCCAGGGCGGCGGCGATGCCGCCGGCCATCACCAGCGACACCGCCCGGCCGCGATGGGGCTGATCGACGCCGTCGACGGCGGCGAGGCGGTAATACTGCGCGGCGGCCATGTAGGCGCCCAGCGCCACCGTGCCGACGCACAACAAGGTGAAGTCGGCGCGGTACACCGCCAGGGCCATGATCAGGCCGCCGGCCATGCCGGCCAGGGCGCCGGCTGAAAACCCGGCTCGCCGGCCATGGCGCTGCATGAACATCGACACCGGACGGGCGGCCAGGATGTTGCCGATGGTCATGAACGCCGCCGGCAGGGTGGCCAGCGCCTTGTCGGGGGCGAGATTATGCCCGATCAGGCCGGTCAGGGTGACGGCTATGGTCATGCCGGTCCAGAACAACGCTTGCGCCGCGAACAAGAGGAGGGCGTTGCGGCCTTGATGCAGAAGCCACATGGGCGAGGTCCTTCGGGATGAGGCAGGGGTTAGTGCAGGGTGGCGGCGACCACCTCGGCGTCGGCCGACAGGGCTTCGGCGCCTCGGCCACCGGCGACCAGCGTCAGGCCGCAGGAAGTGGCGACGAAACCGGCCTCCGGCGCGATCACCTCGGGGGCGTAGGCGGGAGGCAATCCCTCCTCGGCCAGCGCGGCGTTGGCGTTGGCGAATACCTGGAGCGGACCCGCCACATCCAGGCACATCACATTGGGGTAGGCGAACAGGGCGATCTTGCGGGGGGATTGATCGGGCATGGGGCTCTTCGTCCGGGGCGTGTGCCGGGCGGAATTGTCGACCCGCCCGGCCGTGGCCGCAATGAAAAAGGCCCCACGGATCCGGCCAAACCGGTCACGACCGGCGACGGGGGCTCCCCTGGCCGGTCCGAACCTGGGGGGCGTTGCCCTTGCTCTTGTCGGGCGTCTTGGCCGCGAGTTCGGTTTCGAGGTCGGCGATTCGCTTGGCCATGGCGGCGCGCATGGTTTCGGCCACCGTCGGCTTGAGCGAGGCGAATTGCTCCTTGAGCTGGCGCAGCAGGAGCTGCTTCTGCTCACGCGTGCGCTTGATGGCGACGGAGTCGGAATGCTGGCCTTCGATGGCGCGCATGATGGGTTGTTCCCGTTTCGGTCAGGTTGGGCCGCCCTTATGACGCCTCGTCCGATAAAGCGCAAGCCATCGATAAACACCATGGAATTGGGCAAAATACCGGGTTTCCCCGACGAATCGGCCGCCGTTGGCCTTTGGAGAGTCAACCCTTTCGGGAGGGACCCGGCCATGCCGTTATCGCCACCCGCCTGACGGTCACTCGGGCGGCTTCACCCCGAACAGCTTCATGAATTGACGGGTGGCCCAGGCGGCGCGGGCGGCGATGGCGTCGGCGTCGGGTGGCTCGCGCAGGCCCAACAGGACCTGAATCTGAAGCTCGCCGCGCAGCAGTCCCACGAAGACATCCCCCGCATCAACTGGCCCCGCATCGACTGGTCCGGCATGGATCGGTTTGTCGAAGGCGAGTTGGCGGTTGCGCCATGCCGTCTCCAACAGCCGGGAGAAGGCGGCGCGCAGGCGCGCCCGGCCGGCTTGATCGAACGCCTCCACCAGCGCGGGATGGCGCGGCCCCTCGGCGATGATGATCCGGTAGACGGCGATCACCTCCGGCTGCATCAACAGCGTCAGCAGCGATCGGCCGAACGCTTCCAGCGCCGGAGCGATATCCTGGTCGGCCGCAGGCGGGTCGGCGACCTCGATGGCGTCGGCACGCCATGCCACCAGGGCGCCCAACAGCTTTTCCTTGCTGCCGAACCAGGAATACAGCGTTTCCTTCGACGCCCGCGCCCGCCGCGCGATGTCGAGCATGGAGGTGCCGTGGAAGCCCTTTTCCACGAACAGGTCGAACGCCGCCCTCAGAATTTCCTCGCGGCGCTTGTCCTGGTCCGTCTCCAGCCTCGGTCGCGGCACGATGTTTCCCCTTGAATCCGTACCAATCGGTACGGTAATTATGTCCGTACCGATTGGTACGGTGAGGACGAAAGACATGACATCCCACTATGCCGTCCGCCTCAGGGATGTGGGCAAGACCTATTTGCTGGGCAATGTCACAGTACAGGGTCTGAAGGGTGTGTCGCTCGGCATCGGGCGGCAGCGTTTCACCGTGGTGGTCGGGCCTTCGGGTTCGGGCAAGACCACGCTGCTGAACCTGATCGGCGGCATCGACGCGCCGTCCCAAGGGGTGGTGGAGGTCTGCGGCCAGGAGATCGGCGCCCTGTCCGACAACCGGCTGTCGGACTTTCGTGCCCGCCATGTCGGCTTCATCTTTCAGAATTTCAGCTTGATTCCGGTGCTCTCGGCATTCGAGAACGTCGAGTATCCGCTGCTGCTGACCAACACGCCGAAGCGGGAACGGCGGGACCGGACCATGGCGCTCCTGGAGGCGGTAGGGCTGGCCGACCAGCGCCATCACCGTCCGAACCAGATGTCGGGCGGTCAGCGTCAGCGCGTCGCCATCGCCCGCGCGCTGGTCAAGGGGCCCGACGTGGTGCTGGCCGACGAGCCCACCGCCAACCTGGACAGCCGCACCGGCCGCCAGATCATCGACCTCATGCGCGACATGCAGGCAAAAAGCCGTACGACATTCATCTTCTCCACCCACGACCGTCAGGTGATCGACCACGCCGACGACATCCTGACCATCCAGGACGGCGAACTGGTCGGTGCCGACCGGAGGGCCGCATGATCGCCACGCTTTCGATCGCCGCCCGCAACATCCGGCGCAACGGCCGCCGGTCCTTGATGACCGTGCTGGCCATCATGATGGGCGGGATCGCTGTTCTGCTGTTCGGCGGCTACGTCTCGGCGATCTTTTATGGCTTGCAGACCGACATCGTGCGCAAGACCGGCCACCTGCATGTCTTCAAGACGGATTTCTTCCAGTACGGGGCCGGCAATCCCGGCGCTTACGGGATTGACGGCTACGACCGCGTGATCGCCGCCGTGACGGCCGACCCGGTGCTGAAGAGCATGGTGCGCGTGGTTACCCCGACGCAGCAGGTGATGGGCATTGCCGGGAACTTCACCGCCAACGTGTCGAAGACCTTCTTCGGCCTGGGCGTCGTGCCGGCGGATCGCGACCGCATGCGGGAGTGGAATGGTTTCGGCCTCGACGTGGCAGCCGCCGCGCCGACCGGCCTGAACGACGGGGATGCCGAGGGCGGGGTGATCGGCCAGGGGCTGGCGCGCATTCTTCACCTGTGCGGCGCCTTGGACGTGCCCAGGTGCCAGGCTCCCAAGGCCGCCCAATCAGTTGCGGTCGCGGTGGAGGGGGAGCCGGTGATCGCCGCCGACCTGATCGCCGCCGACATTTCGGCCGGCGACGCCTCCATCGATCCGCGCCCGCGCATCGAGTTGCTGGGAGCCACGGCCGGCGGCGCGCCCAACGTGGTGTCCTTGCGCGTTACCAAGGCGGAAGGGCAGGGCGCGCGCGAGTTGGACGAAAGCTTCGTCGCCCTGCATCTCGACCTGGCCCAGCAGCTTCTTTACGGGCGGGCGGACAAGAAGGTGTCGAGCATCGTCATCCAACTGGAGCACCACGCCGACCTGAAACCGGCACGGGCGCGGCTGGAGGCTGTGTTCGCCGAGACGGGGCTGCCGCTGGAGGTGCGCGAGTTCACCGAGATCAACCCGATGTTCAATCAGGTGATCGCCATGTTCTCGGCCATTTTCGGCTTCATCGCCATCATCATGGCGGTGATCGTGCTGTTCACCGTGATCAACACCATGGGCATGACGGTGATGGAGCGGGTCAACGAGATCGGCACGCTCCGCGCCATCGGCGTGCGTCGCTCCGGCATCCGCGACCAGTTCCTGGCGGAAGGCTGGCTGCTGGGCGTGATTGGCGCCACCGCCGGTCTGGCGGCGGGCCTCGCGCTGGCCGGAATCGTCAACCGCGCCGGCCTGACCTGGACGCCGCCGTCCAACATCGATCCCATCCCGCTGTACCTCCAGGTATGGGGCAACTCCCGGTTGCTGGCGGGATGCTGGGTCGGCCTGATGCTGGTCGCTACCGTGTCGTCGCTGTGGCCCGCCAACAAGGCCGCGAAGATGGTGGTGGTCGACGCGTTGCGTCACGTCTGACGGCGAAGGAGAAAAACCCCCGTGTTCACGCGCCGAGTGTTCCTGGCGGCCTCGCTGGCGACCGTCGCGCTGCCGGCGGTCGGGCTGGCCGCCGCGTCGACGGCCGAGGAGATTCTGGCCCGGACCGATGCCGTCCGCAATCCGGACAAGCCGTTCGCCTTGACCACCACCCTGACCGAGTTCCGTTCCGGCACGCCGGCCAGCACCATGGTGGTGAAGGTCTATTCCAAGGCCGACACCCGATCCGGGCAGTACCGGACCCTGGTGCGCTTTCTGGAGCCGGTGCGCGATCAGGGCAAGCTGATGCTGCGCGACGGCAACGTCCTGTGGTTCTACGACCCGGCGTCGAAGGCCAGCGTGCGCTTGTCGGGCCAGCAGCGGTTGATGGGGCAGGCATCCAACGGCGATGTGGTCACCGCCAACTTCCACAAGGATTACTCGGTCGGCCTTGGGGCGGAGGAGGTCATCGCCGACGCCGATCGCCAGTCCCGCCCCTGCTGGAAGCTGGAATTGAAGGCGGTGAACGACAGCGTTGCCTACTTCCGCATCGAGTTGTGGGTGGACAAGGCCAATGACTGGCCGATCAAGGGCAAATTCTATTCGGACTCGGGCCGGTTGCTGAAGGTCGCGTACTACCGCAAGTTCGAGGACCGCCTGGGCCGGATGCGGCCGACCGAGACGGTCATCATCGACGGCGTCGATACCTCGCTGGTGACGCGAATGGCGTTTGCCGATCATGGCTGGGGCGACATCCCGGATGCATGGTTCCAGCGCGATTTCCTGCCGCGCTTCAAGGGGGATTGAGGCGATGCGCCGCCTGTTGCTTCTGGCGCTCCTGCTGCCGGGGGTGGCGACGGCGCAATCGGCCCAGGATG
>DASPMK010000449.1:0-10062 GCA_035627075.1 Azospirillaceae bacterium | reverse complement strand
GGGCCGTAGCGCAGCCGGCGGCCGGAATAGGCGGCGTCCACCTCGTCCGGCACGTCCTCGCGCGCCAAGGCGGCGATGGCGCGGGCCGCCGCGGTCTTCATGGCCTCGTTGATGGTGGAGGCCCGCACATCGAGCGCGCCGCGGAAGATGTAGGGAAAGCCCAGAACGTTGTTGATCTGGTTGGGATAGTCGGAGCGGCCGGTGGCGACGATGGCGTCGGAGCGCACCGCCTTGACCTCTTCGGGGGTGATCTCCGGGTCGGGGTTGGCCAGGGCGAAGATGATCGGCTTGTCCGCCATGGTCTTGACCATGGCCGGGGTGACGGCGCCCTTGGCCGACAGGCCGACGAAGACGTCGGCACCCTTCAGCGCGTCATGCAGGGTGCGGGCGTCGGTCTTCACGGCGTGGGCCGATTTCCACTGGTTCATGCCCTCGGTGCGGCCCTGGTAGATGACGCCCTTGGTATCGCACAGGATGACGTTGTCGTGCGGCACGCCCACGGCCTTGAACAGCTCGACGCAGGCGATGCCGGCGGCACCCGCGCCGTTCACCACCATCCGCACGTCCTTGATGTCGCGGCCGGTGAGGTCGATGGCGTTGATCAGGCCGGCGGTGGCGATGATGGCGGTGCCGTGCTGGTCGTCATGGAACACCGGGATGTCCATGATTTCGCGCAGGCGCTGTTCGATGATGAAGCAGTCCGGCGCCTTGATGTCTTCCAGATTGATGCCGCCGAACGAGGGGCCGAGGAAGCGCACGCAGTTGATGAACTCGTCCACGTCGGAGGTGTCGACCTCCAGGTCGATGGAGTCGACGTCGGCGAAACGCTTGAACAGCACCGCCTTGCCTTCCATCACCGGCTTGCTGGCCAGTGCGCCCAGGTCGCCCAGGCCGAGCACGGCGGTGCCGTTGGAGATGACGGCGACAAGGTTGCCCTTGGCGGTGTAGTCGTAGGCGGTGGAGGGATCTTCCTGGATGCGCAGGCAGGGTACGGCGACACCGGGCGAATAGGCCAGCGCCAAGTCGCGCTGGGTGGTCAGCGGCTTGGTGGGGGTGATTTCCAGCTTGCCGGGCCGACCGCTGGAGTGCAGCAGCAAAGCCTCTTCGTCGGTAACGCGCTTACGAGTGTCCGCCATTGTGTCCCTCTGCAATCCGCCTTTTTCGCACCCTTGCCTGGGGCGCCATCATGGGGAAACTGACTTTAGCGGTAATGCCAACGGGAGGCCAGAGTGGGGTTGGCGAAAATTTCAAGACTTTGGTGGGATAGAGCGGGGCGGCGCTGGCGCAACGGGCGCGCAACGCCGACGCAACATCTGCGTAACGGGACGCAACGTTACGCAACGCGGGGCCCGGGGGAGGGTGAGGCAACGTGCTGATTTTCCGGGGTTTCTCCCGGGCGACGCAACGGATGCAGCGCGCCGGGCGGGGGTGGTTGCGTTGGCGGCGGAAGGGGTGCGCCGTGGGTGGGGCACGGGTTGGGAGGATGGCACAAAGCGGGAACATTTTCAAGGGAGGGCTCAGTCCGGCAAAGGCATAGCAGGACCGCCGTTCGAAGATTCAAATCCAACACTCTCGCCGCATCACGCCTATCCTGGATGGCATTTGTAAGGCCATATGATATAAGTTTGGGAGCCAATTTGGCCGTGATACGACTTATAAGCGATGGAGGCAGCATTGAAGCTAGACGATGATCATTTGTATCATGGAGGCGCTCTCATTCAAATTGCAGAGCACGAAAAATTCACTGCCATCAACACCCTGAAAATCGGATCAAAAAAATTTAGCAACACTTACAGAATAAACGATGATTCGGCAGTGTTTTTAAAATATGCCACCAACCCGACCCCGTCGCACTATGAATATGTTTTTACATTTACTCAAGATCACATTAGCGATCTTAGATCAATTTCCAAGCATTGCCCAAAGACCTACATTTCTCTTGTGTGCGTTAAGGATAGAGAGATATGCTGCATTACACATGACGACTTGGTAGAACTGATTGCCTCTCGCAAAAAGTCAAAAGGATCTCCGGAAGACAAGTATAATATTTTGGTAACGGCGCCAAAAGGCAAACAGTTAAAGGTATACGTTAACGCTCCAGGAATGAAGGGACATATGCTATCTCTAAAAAATATCGCAAGGAATGCCTTTCCGAGCGTAATTTTTGAGAGTTAACATTATAAGACTGAAAGAATGCACCGGCGGGGGAACACGCCCCTCCGGGCAGGGCTATCGCATTTGGCTTCGGGCCAAATGCGATAGCCCTGGGGCCGTCCCCCTCCACCCTTGACGCCCCCGCCCCGCTGGTGTGGTGTGTGTCCATAATTCCACCGCCCCCGCGCCGCCCATGAAGCCCGCCCAGATCGAGGAATTCTTTCGCCGCCTGTCGGCCGCCAACCCGGAGCCCAAGACCGAGCTGGCGTACGCCAACGACTACCAGCTTCTGGTGGCGGTGGTGTTGTCGGCGCAGGCGACGGACATCGGCGTCAACAAGGCCACCCGGGCGCTGTTCGAACAGGTCACCACCCCGGCCGGGATGGTGGCGTTGGGCGAGGAGGGGCTGATCGGGCACATCCGCACCATCGGCCTTTACAAGAACAAGGCCAGGAACGTCATCAAACTGTCGGAAATGCTGATCGAGCGGCACGGCGGCGCGGTGCCGCGCGACCGCGAGGCGCTGGAGGAGCTTCCCGGCGTGGGGCGCAAGACGGCCAACGTGGTGCTGAACGTGGCGTTCGGCGAGGAGACCATCGCCGTCGACACCCACATCTTCCGGGTGGGCAACCGCACCGGGCTTGCCAAGGGGAAGACGCCGGGCGCGGTGGAGCAAGCCTTGCTGAAGGTGGTGCCGGCGGCCTATCGGCGGCACGCCCACCACTGGCTGATCCTGCACGGCCGGTACGTCTGCAAGGCCCGCAAGCCCGATTGCCCGGCATGCGTCGTGCGCGATCTCTGCGCCTTCAAGGAAAAGACGCCCGACGAGAAGACGGCGGGAGCGGCGGCCCAGACGGCATAGCCGCCGGGCCGCGCTCCACCACCTGGCACGGACAGGCTTACTCGGCGCTCGACCGGGCCAGCGCCTCGTTGCCCGACGACGCCGACGCCGGCGGGGCGATCTTGGCCACCGCCACCGGGGCGGCCTGGATCACCTGCACGTCGCCGACCATCTGACCGCCGGCCTCGACCTCCAGTTCGCCGTACTTGATGGCGCCGTGGATGCGGCCGGTCGAACGGATCTTCAGCCGGCCGCGGACCAGCAGGTCGCCTTCGAAGCGGCCGCCGATGTCGGCCTCGTCGATCTCCACCGAGCCCTTGAACAGGCCGCTCTCGGTGATCTCGATGGCGCGGCCGTCGCGCAGCTTGGCTTCCACCGTGCCCTCGACCACCAGCACGTCGCAGGCGGTGATCTCACCCGACAGGGAAATCTCGCGGCCGACGATCAGCTTGCGCATCTCGGTGCTGCTGACGGACGGGGCGGAGGCGGCCGCCGTGGTGGCGGTGAAACCGCCCGTGCTGGACCCGGCATCCGGCGCGCGGCGCGGCGGGGCGCCCGGAATCTCGACGACGCGGCGCGGAATTTCCGGCTTGAAGGCGTTTTGCGCGGACGAGGCGTTGCTGGCGCCGGCGACGCCGGGGGAATTGCCCGTCGGCGAGGACGGAATCGTCGGCTTGGTAGTCATGTCGGGTCCTTTGTCGGAGAGGGTCGGGCGCGGCGACGAAGGCTCGGTGGAGGCGGTGTCCACGGCCGGCGTCGCCGCGGCCGGACCGGTCGCGTCGGGACGGGCGGTCCCGATCGAGGGGCTGTTGCGTCGGAAGATGGCCATAGGCGTAAGGTTCCCCAGGTGGTGGGTCTCTCGGCTTCGGTGATGAATCCCCTTCGTCCAAATAGGGGTATCAGGGTCTCTCCTTTGGCCGCAAGCCCGCTTCGAGTCCATGGAAGACGTGAACCATGAAAGCGGCCGCGACCACTGGCGCCAGAAGGTTCACCAGAGGAATGGACGAAAGAAAGGCGATAATCACACCGGCCGCAAAAAGTTTCAGACCGTTCGACTTTCGCGTCAACCGCGCCGCCCCGGGCGACAGATGACGAAGTGCGACAAGCTCAAAGTATTCTCGGCCCAGAAGATAGCCGTTCAGTCCATAGAACACCACAAGGTTGAGCACGGGAAAGAGATAAAGCGGCAGCGCCAACAGATTCAACACCAGAACGACAACAAAAAATCGCGCGGCACTCAGCACGTCTTCCCACAAAGGGCGATGCCGGGATGACGGCAGCGTGGGGTAGTAACGGCGCTCCACCGCCACCACGACGCTATCGAGAAAGACGCCGGAAACCGCCACCACCACAGCCGGAAACAGGAAGTACGGCACCACCAGCACCGCCATGCCACCCAGCACGTCCAGCGTGGTGTCGAGCCACGGCACCTCGGTCAGTTGGGTGTTGAACAGCAACACCGAGACGAGCAGCGCCAAAGAGAGGAAACCTGCGATGGCAGCCAGCACGCTGGTCCACACGACTCGGCGCACCGCCGGATCGGAAAGCTGGGATAGGGCGCGAATAAGGGCCGACAACATGGGAGTCACCACCCGACGGGAAAACCGGACGGATCGTTCTAGCGCGTCCGGGCGGGTGCCCTCAAGCTTGCCCAGCGGACGGCAGGCATGATACCTCGGCTCTGACACCCCTATCGTTCAGAACGGACCCCCGCCATGCAGCGCGCCGAATTCGATGTCACCGGCATCGGCAACGCCATCGTCGACGTCATCGCCCACGCCGACGACGCCTTCGTCACCGATAACGGCATCGACAAGGGCGCAATGAACCTGATCGATGCCGAACGCGCCGAAAGCCTGTACGCCAAGATGGGGCCGGGCATCGAGATGTCGGGCGGATCGGCCGGCAACACCATGGCCGGCATCGCCTCGCTCGGCGGCAAGGGGGCCTACATCGGCAAGGTCAGGGACGACCAGTTGGGCGGCGTGTTCCGCCACGACATCCGCGCCATCGGCGTGCGCTTCGACACCGCCGCCGCCACCGACGGCCCACCGACCGCCCGCTGCCTGATCCTGGTGACGCCCGACGCCCAACGCTCCATGAACACCTACCTTGGCGCCTGCGTCGAGCTGGGGCCGGAGGACGTGGACACCGATCTCATCGAAGCCTCGCAGGTAACATACCTGGAGGGCTATCTGTGGGACCCGCCGCGCGCCAAGGAAGCCTTCGTCAAGGCCGCGTGGACGGCGCACAAGGTCGGGCGCAAGGTGTCGCTGTCGCTGTCGGACGCGTTCTGCGTCGACCGCCACCGTGAGTCCTTCCAGGATCTGGTGAAGAGCCACGTCGATATCCTGTTCGCCAACGAATCCGAAATCCTGTCGCTGTACGAGGTCACCACCTTCCGGCAAGCGGTGGAACTGGTGAAGGGCCATTGCGAGATCGCGGTGCTGACGCGCAGCGAGAAGGGTGCCGTGGTGGTGGCCGGCGACCAATTTATCGAGGTGCCGGCCCAGCCCATCGACAAGCTGGTGGACACCACCGGCGCCGGCGACCTGTTCGCCGCCGGATTCCTCCACGGCTACACCCAGGGCAAGAGCCACGCCGACAGCGCCCGCATCGGCGCCATCGCGGCGGCCGAGATCATCAGCCACATCGGCGCCCGGCCGGAGGTGACTCTGGCCGATCTGGTGAAGGCAAGGGGGGTGTGATACCGGCGGCGCTTGATGGCTAAAGGCCAGTCCCTATCAAAGCCTGTCCGGGAACAATCACCGCAGCCATGACGGAACAGGGGCCGGCACCATCCCGCCTGACGGGGCATGCCGGCCTTTGTTTTGCTTATAAGCCTGACTTCAAACGGGCTCTACAACTGTAGTGCTAGCTTCCGGCCGGCTTCGCCCCACCACACCGGATCCGATAGATGAACACCTCCCCCTCCCGGCCGGCTTCCAGAAGCTGGTGCGGCGAAGTATTGCAGAAGTGGCGAAAATCGATCCCCGAGGCGGGATCGGTGACGTAGACCACCAGTTCCTCCCCCTCGGTCATGCCGTTCAGGGTCTTGCGCGTGCGCAGGATCGGCAGGGGGCAATGCAGCCCCTTGACGTCGAGGATACGGGGCGGAATCGGGTCGTCGCTCATGGTCGGCGATCTTCCTCCATCGGGCCGCCGCCGTCCAGCCTGTCGGTGAATTCCGGAGCCGGATGGCGGCGTGCGCTGTTGTGATACGGACCGTTCACAGCGCCCGATGCTCTCCGCCATGTTTGAAGCCGCCTCCGCCCTGTCGCTTGCCTCCGCCACCGACCGGGAAAGCCGGCCGATCCTGGTGCCGGGCAAGACCTGCTGGCGGCTGGAGCGGGCCGAGCGGGTAGCCTTCCTGATCGACGGCGCGGCCTATTTCGAGGCGGCCAAGACGGCGATGCTGCGGGCGCGGCGCTCGATCCTGCTGGTGGGCTGGGACCTCGACACCCGCATCCGCTTCGAGCCGCGTAAACGCGATGACAGCGGCCCCATTCCCGATCGCCTGGGGGACTTCCTGGACTGGCTGGCGGAGCGACGCTGGCGCCTGCACATTCATTGCCTGAAGTGGGATTACGCCACCATCTACGCGCTGGAGCGCCAGCCGGTGCCCAACTTCCTTCTCGACTGGGCCAGCCACCCGCGCGTCCACTACCGGCTGGACAGCGCCCACCCCACCGGCGCCTGCCAGCACCAGAAGCTTTTGGTGATCGACGACCGGCTGGCGTTCTGCGGCGGTCTGGACCTGACCAAGAACCGCTGGGACACCCCCGCCCACCGCGACCATGAACCCTGCCGCATCTGGCCCGACGGCACGCCTTACGATCCCTTTCACGACCTGATGATGGCGGTGGACGGCCCGGCGGCGGCGGCGCTGGGCGATCTCGCCCGTGAGCGCTGGCGGCGCGCCACCGGCCGCCGCCTGCGCCGGCACCGCACCGATCACGACCCCTGGCCATCCGCCTTGAGGCCCGACATGCGCCATGTCGAGGTCGCCATCGCCCGCACCGACCCGCCCATGCCCGGCCGGGCGGAAGTGCGCGAGGTGGAGGCCCTGTACGCCGCCGCCATCACCGCCGCCTGCCGGTCGATTTATCTGGAGAGCCAGTATTTCGCCTCCCACCGCGTCGCCGCCGCCCTGGCCGAACGCTTGCAGGAGCCGGACGGGCCGGATGTCGTGGTGATCAACCCCGTGCGCACCACCGGCTGGCTGGAGCACGCCGTGATGGGCATGGCGCGCGACCGCCTGTCGGCGTGGCTGCGGTCGGTGGACCGGGGCAACCGCTTCCGTCTGCTGGCGCCGGTGACCGAGGAGGGGCGGATCATCACCGTCCATTCCAAGCTGATGATCATCGACGACCGGCTGATCCGTATCGGCTCCGCCAACCTCAACAACCGCTCCATGGGGCTCGACAGCGAGTGCGATCTTGCCATCGAGATCCTGCCCGGCGCCCCCGATCCGCACGGAGGCCGCCGCGCGCTCCGAAGGCTGCGCCAACGTCTGGTGGCCGAGCATCTGGGCGTATCACCGGACCTGGTGGCCGCCCACGAGGCGGCCACCGGCTCGCTGACCGCCGCCATCGACCGGCTGCGGCGCCCGGTGGGGCGGACGCTGGTGATGCTGGAGTCGGGACGGGTGGACGGCTGGACCGAGGCGCTGGTGGACAGCCACCTGCTCGACCCCGAGCGTCCGGTGGGCGCCGAGCTTCTGACGCGTCCGTTGCTGCCCGCCTTTTCCCTGCCCAGCCTGGAACCGCCGCGCCGCTGGCGCCGCGCCCTGGCGGTGGCCGGAGTGGCGCTGGTGGTGGCGGGGCTGCTGGCGCTCTGGCGCTACACGCCACTGGGCCGGTGGGCGACGGTGGACAACGTGCTGGCGCTGCTGCACGCGCTGGGCGACGGCCCTTTGGGGCCGGTGGTGCTGATCGCGCTCTATATCGCGGGCGGGTTGGCGGCTTTTCCGGTCACGGTGCTGATCGCCGCCACCGCCATCGTCTACGGGCCGTGGTGGGGCTTCGTCACCGCGCTGGCCGGCGCCACCGCCTCGGCGGCGGTGACTTTCTGGATCGGCCGGGCGGTGGGGGCCCGCGTGGTGCGACGGCTGGCCGGTCCCGCCGTCGCCCGCGTCAGCCGCCGCCTGGCGGAGCGGGGCATCGTGACCGTGGCGGTACTGCGCATCGTGCCGGTCGCCCCTTTTACCGTGGTCAATCTTGTTGCGGGGGTTTCACACCTACGCTTTCGTGATTACCTCATCGGAACGGTGGTCGGCATGGCGCCGGGGACATTGGCCTTGAGCGCCTTCGGCGGCCAGATCGAGCGCGTGGTCCGCAACCCGCGCCCGTCCAGTCTTTTGCTCTTGGCCGCCCTGGGGGTCGGCGTGGTAGGGCTCGGCTGGCTGGCGAGGCGATGGGTACGGAGCCGGGGGTATGAGCGACGGGCGGGACGACAGGATGGACGACACCATGGAGCGCACGCGGACCGGCCTTGACCCCGATTGGATCGACCGGGAGCCGATAAATCCCGTTCTTCAGCGCCGTCTGCGCCTTCGCCGCGGGCTCGACCCGCGCGACGGCCGCCACGGGCCGGTGCCCGACGGGATGGTGTCGTTCCGCATCGCCACCTGGAACATCCATTCCTGCGTCGGTATCGACGCGCGCTTCTCGCCCGACCGCATCGCCGCCACCATCCGCCACCTGGACGTCGATATCCTGGGTCTCCAGGAGGTGGGGTGGCACCATCGCGGCGAAGTCGGGCTGGACCAGTTCGAATTCCTGTCGCAGGCGACCGGGCTGAACGCCTATCCCATGCCGACCAAGCATCATGCCCGCGCCCATTACGGCAACGCCCTGTTCACCCGTTTCCCGGTCAAAGCCTTCCGGCCGATTCCGCTGACCGTGGGCCACCGTGAACCGCGCGGCGGCATCGACGCCGAGTTGGAGATCGAAGGGCGGCTGGTACGGGTAATGGTCGCCCACTTCGGACTCGACCCGTGGGAGCGCAACCATCAGATCACGCGCATCATCGAGACGCTGGGCCGCGGCGCGCAGGACATGCCCACCGTGTTCATGGGCGACCTGAACGAATGGCGTCCGTCCTCGCCGCGGCTGAAGCGGCTCACCCCCTACTTCCCGGATGTGGCCGGGCCACGCAGCTTTCACGCCCGCCTGCCGACGCTCCGGCTGGACCGCATCTTCGTGTCCAAGGAAATCGCCATGCCGACCTTCGAGGTGGTCCGCAACGACCACACCCGCCGGGCGTCCGACCACCTGCCGGTGCGCGCGACCCTGGCGATAGCGTGAAAGCGCTATCCTTTTCCGTCAGGCCCGGCCATGACGAAGGGATAGGTTACGACATCATCGGGCACATCCCGGCGCAGCCGCCGCCCATGCCGCAGGACGGCGCCGGGGCGGGGGCCTGGGTCTTGCCGACGCGCGGCGCCATGATGGCTTTTTCGACCTGATGCCCACCGCACGACGGGCAGGTCAACGCCGATGCCTCTTTCTTGCCGTCATAGTCGGCCATGTTGTCGAACCACTGGTCGAACTCATGCCCGCAGGCGCAGCGCAGGGAATAGACGATCATGGCAAGGCCCCGTTAACCTGAAAGAACGGGCCGGATGTAGGCTTTCGCGCGGCCTCCGTCAAGCGACGGCCAGATCGTGCCGCGCCCACACCAGCAGGCCGACCAGCACCAGGGCGCCGGCTTGATGCGCGGCGGCCAGGGGGATGGCGACCACCGACAGCAATGTCGCGATGCCCAGCGCTACCTGCGCCACCGCCACCGCCCCCACCGCCGCCGCAAGGCGCCGGCCGCGCGGCGGAAGTCCGGCGGACAGGGCCCGCGCCGAATAGCCTGCGACCACGGCGGCGGTAAGCACGGCCAACCAGCGGTGGACGAACTGCACGGCGGCGGGGTTCTCGAACAGGTTCAGCCAGCCCGGCGTCTGGGCCAGGAAATCGGACGGCACCACTTGCCCGCCCATCAGCGGCCATGTGTCGTAGATCATGCCGGCGTCGAGCCCGGCCGTGAACGCGCCCCACAGCATGGTTACCGCTACC
>DASPMK010000448.1:0-9830 GCA_035627075.1 Azospirillaceae bacterium | reverse complement strand
ACGCCGGGCGCGCGCCTCCGCGCGCTTGGCTTTCGCGCCCACGCGGGCGCGCCGCCGCGGTCGCGGCGACCGACGAGCGATTGAAAAGTCATTTCAATCGCTCGTCGGTATCACACCCGGTCGGGGACTTGGCCCGAAGGGGGCCACGGCAAGGCGCTCCATTATCCGGAGGGGCGGGGGCGCGCAGCCCCTGCCCTCCCGTTCCTGAAGAACCCTACTCTTCCTTCCCCCCATGGGCGTTCGACCACCCAATCGGGTCGTTGAGGAACTTCTCGACCTCATTGCAGGTGTTCGCGTCGAAGTAGTTGTTTTCCCGCGCGGTCTTCAGCACGTCCCACCAAGTGGTCAGCGCGTGCAGCTTCACGCCCAATTCGGCCAGCGGCCCGGACGACAGGGCGGTGATGCCATAGTGGAAAACCACGAAGGTGTCGGTCACCACCGCCCCGGCGTCGCGCAGCGCGTTGACGAAGTTGACCTTCGAGCCGCCGTCGGTGGCCAGATCCTCGACCAGCAGGGTGCGGGTGCCCGACTCCAGCACGCCTTCGATCTGGGCGTTGCGGCCGAAGCCCTTGGGCTTCTTGCGGACGTACTGCATGGGTAGGCCCATCGCCTCGGAAATCCAGGCGGCGTAGGGAATGCCCGCCGTCTCGCCGCCGGCGATGCTGTCGATGCACTCGAAGCCGATGTTCCGCTCGATGGTCGTCACGGCAAAATCGGTGATGGCCTTGCGGGCGCGCGGAAAGGAGACGACGCGGCGGCAGTCCACGTACACCGGCGAGGCCCGGCCCGAGGTCAGGATGTAGGGCGTCGAGGCGTTGAAATGCACCGCCTTGATTTCGACGAGGATCTTCGCCGTCAGATCGGCGATCTGCTCCCGGGTGGTGAGAAGGCTGGATGAGGTGGACATATCGGCGGCTCTTTGTCGCGGAGGGCGTCACAAAAGGGATACCGGGACGTATAGCCGAAGCCCCGTCCCGGCGGTAGCGCTATCACCGTGCCGGATCACCGGTGGAGGCAAGCCGCCACGGCAGGGTTTCGGCGCTGCGGAAGGGCAGCACGCCGTCGCCGTCAGCCACCAGCACCACGTCGGGCACCACGGACGGCGCCTTTTCCAGCACCAGGCGGTCGGCGTTGGGCTCCAGGCCATAGAAGCGCGGGCCGTTCAGGCTTGCGAAGGTTTCCAGGGTTTCCAGCTTGCCCGCCCGGTCGAACACCTCGGCGTACAGTTCGATGGCCGTGGGCGCGGTGAAGATGCCGGCGCAGCCACAGCTCGACTCCTTCGCCCCCACCCGGTGCGGCGCCGAGTCGGTGCCGAGAAAGAATGGCGCCTCGCCCGAGGTGGCCGCCTCCACCAGCGCCAGCCGGTGAATTTCGCGCTTGGCGATGGGCAGGCAATAGAGGTGCGGGCGGATGCCGCCGGCGAAGATCGCCGAGCGATTGATCATCAGGTGATGGACGGTGACGGTCGCCCCCAGCCGGCCGGACGCGGCCTGCGAGCGCACGAAGTCCACCGCCTCCTTCGTCGTGATGTGTTCGAACACCACCTTAAGCGCCGGGAAATCGGCCAGGAGCGGGGCCAGCACGCGGTCGATGAACACCGCCTCGCGGTCGAACACGTCCACCTCGCCATCGGTCACCTCGCCGTGGACCAGCAGCGGCAGGCCGAGGACCTGCATCCGCTCCAGCACGGGGTAGACTCGGCGCAGGTCGGTGACGCCATGGGCGGAGTTGGTGGTGGCGTTGGCCGGGTACAGCTTCACCGCCGCGAACACGGCCTCGGCGTGGCCCCGCGCCACCTCGTCCGGGCTGGTGCCGTCGGTGAGGTAGCAGGTCATCAGCGGCGTGAACGGCAGCCCGTCGGGCAGCGCCGCCAGGATTTCCTCGCGATAGGCCACGGCACGCTCCACCGTGGTCACCGGCGGGCGCAGGTTGGGCATGACGATGGCCCGGCCGAACTGGCGGGCGGTGAACGGCAGCACCACGCGCAGCATGGCGCCGTCGCGCAGGTGCAGGTGCCAGTCGTCGGGGCGACGCAGGCTGAGGCGGGTGGTGGTCATGCCTGTGTTGTAGGCGCTTGGCCGCACCAGATCAACGGCAGGGCCGATAGCTGTCGCCGTCGATCACGATGGTATCGCCGCCCGAGGTGTCATGGCCGACCTGAAGGTGGACCGGGGTCCAGGTGGTGCCATCCTCCGACAACAGCAGCGTGCCCCGCTGCACCCGCCAACGAAAGCGTTCCGACCGCGCCACGCCGCCGGGGCTGGTGTTGCCCGACACTACCGCCACGCCGTCGCGCCCGAAACTGGCCGTCTCGCTGCGACGATCACCCGCCTTGACAACCATGCACCAGGTGCCGGATGTGAGCACGCGCTCGATCTCCTGACCCTCGGCAGCCCCGGCCGGCGACATGACGGCAAACAGAATCGCAGGCAACAGTACAAGCCGGATCAGGCGCATGGGAGGCATCCTCCTGGAACTCTTCTAGGGGCAACAACGGGGCGCATCATCGAACGTGGCGGCACCTTGCGCAAGATCGCGTCTTCCCTAATGCCGATTCCCGCGACGGGGTGACGGCCGGCGCGGAACCGGCTAAAACCCGTCCTCACCCACAATGAACGGTCCCGCCTCTTGGGGAAAGCGTAAGAGATGTCACAGATCACCCCTCGCACGCCCCCCGGCGTGATGGAACTCCTGCCCCGCCAGCAGGCCGCCTTCCAGCGCATGCTCGACACCATCCGTCAGGGCTATGAACGCTTCGGCTTCGTCCCCATCGAAACGCCGGTGTTCGAACTGGTGGACACGCTTTTGACCAAGAGCGGCGGCGAAACCGAAAAGCAGATCTACTTCGTGCAGTCCACCGGCGCACGCCAGCAGGGGCACGAGCCCGACATCGCGCTGCGCTTCGATCTGACCGTGCCGCTCGCCCGCTACGTCGCCGAGCACGAGCGCGAGCTGTCCTTCCCTTTCCGCCGCTATCAGATCCAGCGGGTCTATCGGGGGGAGCGCGCCCAGCGCGGCCGTTTCCGCGAGTTCTACCAGTGCGACATCGACGTCATCGGCAAGGACACCCTGCCCATCGCCTATGACGCCGAGATGCCGGCGGTGATCTATCACGTCTTCAGCCAGTTGAACGTCGGCGGCTTCACCATCCACTTCAACAACCGCAAGCTCCTGGCCGGTCTGCTCGACCACCTGGGCGTCACCGAGGCGGAAAAGCGCACCCTGGTGCTGCGCGAGATCGACAAGCTGGACAAGATCGGCCGCGACAAGGTGCTGGCCAGCCTGTCGGCGGCGGAGATCGGCCTGTCGGCCGACATGGCGACGCGCATCCTCGACCTGATCGCGCTCAAGGGCTCCAACGCCGAGATCATGGCGGCGCTGATCGCGATGAACATCGACCACCCGCTGTTCGTCCAGGGCCTTGGCGAACTGAACGCGGTGCTGGACGGCCTTGCCGCCCTGGGCGTGCCGGAGGCCTTCACCCGCGTCAACCCGGCCATCGCCCGAGGGCTCGACTACTACACCGGCACGGTCTACGAAACCTTCCTCAACGACTTCCCCGGCATCGGCTCGGTCTGCTCGGGCGGGCGCTACGACAATCTGGCCAGCCACTACACCAAGTCGAAGTTGCCGGGCGTCGGCATTTCCATCGGCGCCACCCGCCTGTTCTACCAGCTTCAGGAAGCCGGCCTGATGGGCGAGGGCGCCAGCCCGATCCAGGTGCTGGTGACCCGGATGGACGCGGCCCTGGCGGCCGACTACTTCCGCCTGGCGGCCGAGCTGCGGCAGGCCGGTCTCAACACCGAACTGGTGCCCGAGGCTTCCAAACTCGCCAAACAGATGAAGTACGCCGACAAGGCCGGCATCCCCTTCGCCGTGGTCATGGGCTCCGACGAGGCGGCGCGCGGCACCGTCACGCTGAAGAACCTGAAAACCGGCGAACAGCGGGAAGTGCCGCGCGGCGAATTGGCCGACCGCATCAAGGAGACAACGTGACCGCTCCCCGCAAGGGAGCCTCCCGCCCCGCCGACGTGCCGGCCGAAGTGCTGGCGCGACTGAACGCCGGCACGCTGGAAACGGCGACGCTGGCCGAGGGGCTGGCGATGGACTTCCGCACCTTGCTGCGCGCCATCGAGCCGCAGGTGAGCGAGGACGAACTGGCCCCGCTCGCCCCCACGGTGGGGATCAGTCGGCGCATGGGACTGGCCGCCGACCGGCTGCTGAACCGGCGCGGCCCGGACGGCTTTGCCGCCCTCGCTGTCCACCCGTCGGACACGGTGCGCGGCTGGGCCGCCTATGTGTTGGCGCGCCTGCCCGGCCTGACCCTGGCCGAGCGGCTGGAGCAGCTGCGCCCCTTGGCCGACGACAGCCATTTCGGTGTGCGTGAATGGGCGTGGCTGGCGATGCGGGCGCATCTCGCGGCGGATATCGCCTGTTCCGTACGGCTGTTGCAGCCGTGGACCGCCGTTGCCTCGGCCAACCTACGCCGTTTCGCCGTCGAGAGCGTCCGCCCGTGCGGCGTCTGGTGCGCCCACATCGCGGCGCTCAAGGAGGACCCGACGCTGGGTCTGCCGCTCCTGGAGCCGCTGAAGGCCGATCGGGCCAAGTACGTCCAGGACTCGCTGGCGAACTGGTTGAACGACGCCGCCAAGTCGAAACCCGACTGGGTGCGGGCGCTGACCCGCCGCTGGCGCCACGATAGCCCCTGCGCCGAAACGCAAAGGATTTGTCACCGGGCGGAGCGCAGTATCAAAGGCTGAATTAGCTCTTTCGGGGACTGAAACTTCCTTGTCACACCCTCTGTGGCACCCATGCCGCACTCTTCCGGCAAACGGATAATCGCCTAAAATCCACCCAACGTTCGGCGGGGGCTCTGTTACACTTCCTCGCGGGTCGTTAACTAAGATTAGCCCCCTATCTATGGGGCCGATTGGTCCGGCCGCGGAATCGTTGCGCTCCTTTGTCGGGGATGGCGTGGCCACATGATGCGTTGGGGTTGGCGGCACATGGTGGTGAGCGGCGTCATGCTCACCATGCTGGGCGGTATCGGTTGGGCCGGGGCGCAGGAGATGCGTACCTCCCGACTACAGGCGCGTCTGTTGTCGTGGTTTGCCGAGGGCATGTCCTTTTCCTTGAAGGAAGGCCCGGCCGTGGCGCCGTGGTTCCCGAAATCCGGGCCGTACAACGAGCGCCTGGGATACGCCGGCCTGCCGACGTACATCAAGAACCTGACCGGCAACAACTTCGCCGTTGAAATGCAGGCGCAGATGTCGTCGCGCCTGGAAACGTTCGTCGCCGCCGGCGGCTTCGCCATCTACGACGAGAAGACCCGCGCCGGCCTGACGCTGCTCGACCGCAACGGCGATGTGATGTACCAGGCCCGGTTCCCGGAGCGCACGTACACCTCCTTCGCGGAGATTCCGCCGCTGGTGGTCCAGACGCTGCTGTTCATCGAGAACCGCGAACTGCTCGACGACAGCCAGCCCAAGCGTAATCCCGCCGTGGAGTGGGACCGCTTCACGTACGCCCTGGCGGGCCTGCCACTGCAATGGATCAATCCGGGGATGCGCATTCCCGGCGGCTCGACCTTGGCCACTCAGATCGAGAAATACCGTCATTCTCCCGACGGCCAGACCCATGGCGCCATCGAAAAGCTGCGCCAGATGATGTCGGCGAGCGTACGCGCGTACATGAGCGGCGAAGAAACCGGCGCCCACCGCCGCCAGATCGCGGTGAATTACCTGAACTCAACGCCCCTCACCGCACGGGCCGGTTTCGGCGAGGTCAACGGCTTGGGCGACGGACTGTACGCGTGGTTCAACACCGACTTCCAGACCGCCAACCGCGTGTTGAGCGAACCGGCGCATGACGCCCGGTCGCTCCAGCTGAAGGCGCTGGCGTACAAACAGGTGCTGTCGCTGATGCTGGCCCAGCGCCGGCCCAGCTACTACCTCATCCAGAATCGCAAGGCGCTGAACAAGCTGGCCGACAGCCACCTGCGCGTGCTCGCCGACGCCGGGGTGGTCGACGAAGCCTTGCGCGACGCCGCGCTGGGCATCCCCTTGCGTTTCCGCTCCGATGCGCCCGAACCCGCGCAGACCTCCTTTGTCGAGCAAAAGGCGCCCAACGCCATCCGCGCGCGCCTGATGACCATGATGGGGCTGAGCAGCCTTTACCAGCTCGACCGCATCGATCTGACCGCCCAATCGACGCTGGACACCCCCACCCAGCAACGGGTGGTGGAGGTGCTGCGCCGTCTGGGCGACCCGGCTTATGTCCAGGAACTGCAGCTGACCGGCGACCGCCTGTTGCAGATCCAGAAAGGTGACCCGTCCAAGGTCATCTACTCCGTCACTCTGTTCGAGAAAGGGGCGGACGCCAACTATGTGCGCGTCCAGGCCGACAACCTCGACCAGCCGCTCGACATCAATGAAATGGCGAAGCTGGACCTGGGCTCTACCGCCAAGTTCCGCACGCTGGTCACCTACCTGGAAGTCATCGCCGAACTGCACGGCCGTTACGCCCATGTGCCGCCGCGCGACCTTCAGGACGTATCGGAAGACGCCAATGACCCGCTGACCAAGTGGGCCACCAAGTGGCTGTCCACCGCCACCGACCGCAGCCTCCAGGCGCTGCTGAACGCCGCCATGGACCGCAAGTATTCCGGCAATCCGGGGGAAATGTTCTTCACCGGCGGCGGTCTGCACTCCTTCGTCAACTTCGATAACAAATTCAACGGCTCGATCCTCTCCGTCACCGACTCGCTGCGCAACTCGGTCAACCTGCCGTTCATCCGCATGATGCGCGACATCGTGCAGTTCCATATCGCCGAGGGTGCCGATGACAAGGGCGACCTGCTGACCAACCCGGACCACCCGCTTCGCCAGGAATACCTCGCCCGCTTCGCCGATAAGGAGGGCAGCGAGTTCCTGAACCGCTTCTTCAACGACTATCATGGCCGCACCCCCGACGAGGCGCTGGCGCTGCTGGCCAGCCGCGCCCGTCCGGCGCCGCACCGTCTGGCGGTGATCTTCCGCTACGTGCGGACCGACGCCGGAATAAAGGAATTCGCCGCCTTCCTGCACGGCCGCCTGCCCACGGCCAAGCTGGACGACAAGGAACTGGCCCACCTCTACGAGAAGTACGGGCCGGACAAATTCCCGCTGAACGACCTGGGCTACATTGCCGGCGTGCATCCTCTGCAATTGTGGCTGGTGGGCCATCTGCAAAAAAATCCCGGCGCCAAGCGAAAAGACGTGCTGGCCGCCTCCACCCAAGAGCGTCTGGACAGCTATTCCTGGCTGTTCAAGAAAGGGCTGTCGGCCCAGAACACCCGCATCCGCATCGCGCTGGAAGAGGAGGCGTTCGCCAAGATATCCCGGCAGTGGAGGCGGCTGGGCTATCCCTTCGATACCCTGGTGCCGTCGCTGGCCACCGCCATCGGCTCCTCGGCCGACCGGCCGGCGGCGCTGGCCGACTTGATGGGGATCATGGTCAACGACGGCGTCCGCCAGCCGACCGTTCGCATCACCCGCCTACACTTCGCCGAAGGCACGCCGTACGAAACCGTTATCGGCATGGGGCCGCAGCCAGCCGAGCGCGTGCTGCCGCCCGAAATCCCGCAGACCGTCCGCAAGGCGCTGATGCAGGTGGTGGAGAGCGGCACCGCCAAGCGCGTTCACGGCGCCTTCATCGACAGTGCCGGCAACCTGATCCCGATCGGCGGCAAAACCGGCACCGGCGACCACCGCTTCGAACGCTTCGGCCCCGGCGGTGTCGTCCTGGAATCGCGCGCCGTCAACCGTACGGCCACCTTCGTGTTCTTCATCGGCGACCGCTTCTTCGGCACCGTCACCGCCTTTGTTCACGGCGAGGAGGCCGACCATTACAAGTTCACCAGCGCCCTGCCGGCTCAATTGCTGAAAAGCCTTGCCCCGGCGCTGCAACCGCTCATCGATCAGCCGACCCTGCGCACCGCCGAAACCGCCAACGGGCCAGCCGGACTGTAGCCGCCCTCCTCAGCGCTCCCAGGGAGCCCTCTTCCAGGGGGAACGCTTCCACACCATTCGGAATTCCCGATCCATGGCCGCCAAGGTGGCCGCGTAAGCCTCCGGCCCCATGACGCGCAACGGCTGGAGGTTTTCCCGCGCCATGGCCTGAAAACCCGGATCGAGCGCCGCGCTGGTAATGGCCTCCACCAACCGGGCGCGAAGGTCGGCGGGCATTCCCTTTGGCGCGGCGATGCCGCGCAACGAGGAAACCTGGATGTTGAACCCTTGCTCTTTCATCGTCGGGACATCGGGGGCGTCCGGCGAACGGATATCGCTCATGATGCCGAGCACGCGAACCGGCTCGGTCCGCAGCACGCGCTGCACCTCGCTCAGGTTCTGGCCACAGGCCACCGTGCGATGGCTGAGCAGCGCTTTGAGGTTGATGGTGTTGCCGGGCAGCGGAACGTGCCGAAACTCGACCCTGGCCTGATGCTGGAGTTGCAGAAGACTCAAATGGTCGTCCGAGGCCACCCCGGTGGTACCGTAGGTAAGCGATCCCGGGCTGGCGCGAGCCCCGGCCAGAAGTTCGACCAGCGTACGGGGGCCGTCGTCACGGTGGACGGTGATCACTGCCGGATCATCGATGATGTTCACCAGCGGATCGAACTGGTCCAATTTGTAGCGCGTCGCTCGCTCGATCGGCATCGTGACCACCGAGGGCGCGTTGAGAAAGCCCAGCGTATAGCCATCGGCCGCCGCGCCGGCCAGCGCGGCGAGACCATTTTCCCCGCCGTCACCGGAAACGTTGACGACCTTGATCTCCGCCCCCGCCCCCAGATGCTGGGCGATGTAGGGTGCCAGCAACCGTGCGGTGGCGTCGGTCGCTCCACCGGCGTCATAAGCCACGATCAGGCGGATCGGATGCTCTGGATAGGCAGCCCGCGCCCCGGCGCCGGCCAAAAGCCCCACCACAAGAACGACGGCCGATAAAATGATCCCGTTGAGGCGCATCCGAGTTTCCCTGATCACAAATTAGATTAGCGGGTGGATTTCTCCCGTAAAGCGGGCATTTTGACGCGGCCACACACCTGATGCTAAGAGCACAAGGATTTTTTTCACGTTATTGGCATGACCCGCGCCTACATCCAACCTGGCATCAAGGATGGGCTCCGCGATCTCTGCTCCTCATGCCTCCAAAAACTCCTCCAGCGCCGCCGCCGTCTCTTCCGGCCGTTCCTCGGGCAGGTAGTGGCCGCAGTCGAGCGCCCGGCCGGTTACCGGGTCGGCGAGATCACGCCATGTCTTCAGCACGTCGAAGTGCCGCGCCATCACGCCCTGGCGCCCCCATAGCGTCAGCGTCGGGCACCCCACTTTCCGTCCAGCGGCGCGGTCGGTGCGGTCGTGCTCCAGGTCCACCGTCGCCGCCGCGCGGTAGTCCTCGCACATGGCATGCAGCGTGGCGTGGTCGCGAAAGCAGCGCAGATACTCGTAAAAGGCCGCCTCGGTCACCGCCCCCGGATTGGCTCCCCACGACCCCAGAAAGCGCCGCAGCGCGTATTCCGGGTCGCAGCCCATCAGGTGCTCCGGGAAGCCGCGCGGCTGGATCAGGAAGAACCAGTGCCACAGGTCGGTAGCGATGGTCTGGTTGACGGCATCGAAAATGGTCAGGGTCGGCACGATGTCGAGAATGGCCAGCCGCTCCACCCGGCCGGGATGGTCCAGCGCCAGCCGGCACGCCACCCGCGCTCCCCGGTCGTGCCCGACCAGGGCAAAGCGGCGGAACCCCAGGGCCGCCATCACCTCCACCTGATCCATGGCCATGGCGCGCTTGGCATAGGG
>DASPMK010000447.1:0-5798 GCA_035627075.1 Azospirillaceae bacterium | reverse complement strand
GCCAGGATCATGACGACACCGTTGGTTTCGTCGCGGACGGGCTTGACGGAAACGTCGAACAAAACCGGGCGGCCATCGAGGGACCGGTGCGTGGCTTCGAACCGAACGAACCGGCCCTTGGCCGCCCCGGTGACGGCGTGGCGCAACTGGCCATGGCTGTCTTCTTCGGCGGCGATCCACCAAGGCGTATCCCACAAGAAGCGACCGACGACCGCGGTTTCGTCGATACCGGCGAAAGCGAGTGCCTGGTCGTTGGCTTGCAGGAGGCGCCCCTCTGTGTCCAAAAGGGCGATGAGCTGGAAGGTCTGATTGAAGACAGCCCGTGTCCGGGCCTCGCTTTGCGTCAACAGTCGCAGCGCATCCTCACGCGCCGCCGTTTGGCGAAACAGGAGCAGCACGAGCCCGAAGGTCGCCAGGGTCATCGCGCCTCCGACGCCGACGCCGATGGTCACATGGCCGCGCCATTCCTCCAGGGCGGCATCCAGCGGCTCGGCTACCGAGAGCGTTAGCGGAAAATCCGAAAGATTCCGGTCAAGAGTCACCCGTTCCTTGCCATCGGGGAAGGCGCGGATGGAGATGGCGCCGCTTCCGGCCGTTGCCGGCGGCGCTTCGGCGGGCAGGATCGGTCCCTCGCTCCAGTCGGTGGCCATCGGGACGTGCAGCATGGCGCCGCCATCGGCGTGGAACAGCGAAACCTGGTCCCAGCCGCCTTCCAGAAGCCGGGCGTAATCGCCGGCGACAGCGGCCCAGTCGATGGCGGCGACCACGACACCGGCGAAGCGGCCTTGCTCGTCGTTCAGGCGGCGGCTGAGGGCGAAGAACCATTGCCCATCGTGGTAGCGCGACTGTCGTGGCAAATCGATCAGCAACCCCGCGTCGTTACGACCACGATGGGCGGTAAAGTACGGCCGATCGCTCAAGTCCGGCACCGGACCATCCTCGCTCACCGCGCGAACCCGGCCTTGCGCATCCAAGGCCAGGAGCACGAGGAGGTGAGGCGTGCGCGCCTTCTGGGCCTTCATCAGCCAGTGAAGCTCGTCGAGATTGGCGCCCGCCTGCAGACGGTCGCGCAACACGAGCAGCAGGGTATCAAAGGAGTCCAGGAGCCGATTTGTGTAGGTTTCGCAAACCTGGGCGAGTCCCTCCAGGCGGCTGGTGGCCTGATCAATGTGGACGCGGCGATCCTGCCAGAGGCCAAAGGCGATCAAGCCATTGAGAGCCAGGGTGATCCCCAGACCTAGGGCGAGGATGCCGGTACGGGTGGACCGGCCAAGAGGGGGCAGAGGTGTGCCGATCCCCATCAACGACCTTGTTCTTGTAAATCGTTGTGAACTTTATAATCATACGATCAAATGATGATCTTGCCAACAATCGGATGCGGCAGGAAAGTCGCTGATCACAGCCCGGTGGTTCAGTTTTCCGCCGACGCCAGAACCGGGGCGAGTGCATACCGATTTTTGCCGCCTTTTTTCGCCGCGTACATGGCCATGTCGGCAATCCGCAGACAGGTATCGATGTCGTCGGAGCATAGAGGAAAAACAGCGATGCCGATGCTGGTGCCGACATGGGCGGCGCCCTGGGACAGCCCGATGGGAACAGCGACGGTTTCCAGGATGCGGGCGGCGACCTGCTCCGCTTCCTCGAACGCCGTCCGGCACTCCACCTCCATCGCGACGGCGAACTCGTCGCCGCCGAGCCGCGCCACGGTGTCCGTATCCCTCAGGCTCTGACGGAGGCGCGAGGCGACCACCCGCAGCAAGTCATCGCCGGCATCGTGCCCCAGAGTATCGTTCACCGCCTTGAATCCGTCGAGGTCAAGGTAGAGCACTGTCGTGGCCGTGCCCTTTCGTTCCGCCATCGCCGCATAGTGGTGAAGCCGGTCCTGGAACAGCGCCCGGTTGGGCAGGTCGGTCAGGGGATCGAACAGGGCGAGATGGCGGATGCGCTCTTCCATCCGTCGCCGTTCCGTGACATCGCTGCCGGTGCCGCGATAGCCGAGAAAGCTTCCCCGCTCGCTGAAACGCGGGAGGGCGCTGAAACGGATGTAACGCCATTCGCTCTGTGCCGTTGGAATCGCGAGTTCCAGGTCCTGGAACGGTTGGTGCTTTTCCAGACGCGCCTTGTGCTCTATCGAGACGGCCGCCTCGGTTTCGCCGCCGAAAAACAGGGCTTCCAGGCTATGGCCAAGCAAGGACTCGCGCTGCAGGCCCGTGGTCCGCTCCAGGGAATCGGAAAGATAGGTGAACGTGAGATCCGGCCCCATCTCCCAGAACCAGTCGCTCGCCGCATGGGCGTAGTCGCGAAACCGCGCTTCGCTCTCACGCAAGGCCTGTTCCGCCGACAGCCGTTCGGCAATTTCAGCGTCCAGAAGCCGATTGCGGTCAGCGAGCTGGTCTAGAAGACGATGCAAGCCCCGCTTCTGCCGGTAAAGGTCGAGGAACACCCCGACCTTGGACAACAGCACGACATCGTTGATCGGCTTCTCGATGTAATCGACGGCACCGACGCTGTACCCCTTGATCCGGTGCTGTTCGTCGCGAAAGGCGGCGGTGACGAAGAGGATGGGGACGTGCTGGGTTTTTTCCTCGCCCCGCAGCAACTCGGCGGTTTCGAAGCCGTCCATCTCCGGCATGTTGACGTCGAGCAGGATCGCCGCGAAATCGTGATCCAGCGCCAAGGCCAACGCCTCGTTTCCCGAGGTCGCCTCGATCACGTCGGCCGGGACGCGGGCCAAAAGGCGGCGCAGAGCCACCAGGTTGGCCGGCGTGTCGTCCACCGCCAGAATCTTGGGCCGTTCGGCGGTCATGGCGTCGGCTCCGGATGGATCACGCTCTGAAGGACCAGGGCGATATCCTCCAACGCCAGAACACGGTCCGCGCCGGCAAGGGCGAAGGCGGCCTTCGGCATGGTGGCGGCTTCCGCCGTTGCGGGGTCCTGGACGATACCGAAGCCACCGGCCTCGCGGATGGCCTTCAGCCCCTGGGCACCGTCGTCGTTGGCGCCGGTGAGCACGACGCCGACAAGGCGACCGCCGTAGGTGTCGACCGCGCTTTCGAACAGCACGTCGATGGCCGGGCGGACATTGCGAACCTTCGCGTCGACCGACAGGGAAAAGGTCCGGTCCCCTTCTATCAGAAGATGGTAACCGCCCGGCGCCACATGGATGATGCCGGGAACGACCGGTGCCTTGTCCTCGACTTCGACCACCGACATCGCGCAGTCCTCATCAAGAAGTTCCGCCAGAAGTCCCTGCCCATCCGGACCAATATGGGACACCACGATCACCGGCAAGGGATAGTCGGCCGGCAGCGGCTGAAGTATCGCCCGAAGGGCCCGGAGCCCTCCCAGCGAGCACCCCACCATTACCGCGTCGTAGCGGAACGGCTTCATGAGCCCGCACCGGCAAGGCTGGTGAGCTGGAACAGCTTAGCGTTCTGATCAATAACACGAAAGTTATCTAAAATGCCATCAAAACCGAGGCTTTCCTTGCTTCCCAGGCACAGGAAGCCGCCGCGCATCAGGCTGTCGCGGAACAACCGCAGCACCCGCCCTTGCAGGTCGCGGCCGAAGTAAATCAGGACATTACGGCAGAGGATCAGGTTGACTTCGCAGAACACACCATCCGAAACCAGATTGTGGTGGGCAAAGACGATGTTGCGTTTCAGTCGGTCATCAGCCTTGGCAAAGCCATACGCGATGTGGAAATGGTCGAGCAGGGATCCCACCCCGCCGGCATGATGGTGGTTCTTGGCATAGGCGCGGACATCGGCCTCGGCAAACACCCCTTCCTCGGCCTTGGTCAGGGCGACATCATTGATGTCGGTGGCGTAGATCCGGCACCGCTCGTACAGCCCCTCTTCCTGGAACAGGATCGCCAGAGAGTACACCTCCTCTCCGTGGGCGCAACCGGCCTGCCAGATGTTGATCGTCGGATACGACCGCAACAGCGGCAGTACTTGCCGGCGCAACGCCAGAAACACCGCCGGATCACGGAACATTTCCGAAACCGGCACCGACAACTGCGAGATCACCTGCGGCAGAAAGGCCGGGTCATGCAGGAGCCGCGGCAAAAGCTGGCTGACATATTCGCATCCGAACACTTGCCGCAGCCCGAGAACGCGCCGTTTGAGCGAGGCCCGCGCGTACTGGCTGAAGTCGTAGCCGTACCGCAGCTTCAACGCCTCGATGAAGAGGTGGACCTCGATATCCTCATTTTTGGCCGGCATCGCCCTGCGTTCCTTCACCACGTCCAGCGGTTGCCAGGCAATCGCGCATCATGTCAAGAAGGCGATCGATGTCGACGGGCTTGGACAAATAGCTATCAGCGCCCGCCTCCAGGCATTTTTCCGCATCGCCCCGCATCGCCTTGGCGGTGAGCGCCAGCACCGGCAACCGCTGCCAGTCCGGTTCGGCACGGATGGCGCGGATCACCGCATAGCCATCCATTTCCGGCATCATGATGTCGGTCAGCACGATGTCCACCTCCGGGTGCTCGGCGAGTTGGGCCAGCGCCTTGCGACCGTCCTGCGCCAACAGCACCTTGAGGCCGCGGGCGCGCAGCACCTTCGACAGGGCGAAGGCATTGCGCATGTCGTCGTCCACCACCAGCGCCGTCTTGTGCAGGAAGGGGTTTTCTTCCACCTCAAGCGCCGGGGGGATGGTAGCCACTGACGATCGCATCCGGTCGTTGGGCAGCGTGGCCCGGACGCTGTGCAGGAAAAGGGTGACCTCGTCGAGAAGCCGCTCGGGCGAGCGCGGCCCCTTGATGATGATGCTGTCGGTGAATTCGCGCAGGCGCAAGGTTTCGTCGCGCGACAGGTCGCGCCCCGTGTGGATCACCACCGCCGGCAACGGGCGGCGCTCCCGGGTCAGACGCTCCAGCAGCTCAGCTCCCCCCATGTCGGGCAGCCGCAGATCCAGGACAATGCAATCGAAGGCTTCCCTTTCCAATCGTTCCAACGCTTCCGACGCGGTGGCGGCCTCGACCACCGTGACGGACCCGCTGGCGAGCAGAGTCGAGACGGCAAGGCGGGTCCCGGGATCGTCGTCCACCATCAGCACGCGTCGTTTTTCGGAGGCTTGCGTACCGCCCAGGCGATCCAGCACGGCGGTAATCTGGTCGCGGCTGACCGGCTTGGTCAGGAAGCTCGCGGCGCCCAGCGTCGCCCCCTTGTGGTCCTCGTCGGTGGCGGCCGAGACGATATGCACCGGGATATCGCGGGTGGCCGGGCTGTGCTTCAGCCGTTCCAGCACCTCCCAACCACTGATCCCCGGCAGCCCAAGGTCAAGGATGATGCCCGCCGGGCGCCGTTCCTCGGCCATGGCCAGGCCTGTTTCGCCGTCGAGGGCTACCAGGGCCGAAACTCCCTTGTCCCGCGCCATTCTTCCCAGGATGTTGGCGAACGTCCGATCATCCTCGATGACCAGCAGCTCACCGCGACCGGTGCCCGCCGGCATTGATGCTGCCGGGGCGGGATCGACGGCGACATCGGCAACGGCAACCGGGGGGATGGTGAGAATGGCGGTAGGGGCGGGGGTGGCCGGCGGCGCTTCGGCGATCGATGTCGTCTGGCTGGAAGCCGTTACGGGTGACTCCCAGGGCAGATGCAGGGTAAAGGTGCTGCCCTTTCCTTCGACGCTGTTCAGGACGATATCACCGCCCATCAGGTTGGCAAGCTTGCGGGCGATGGTCAGACCCAGCCCGGTGCCGCCGAACTTGCGGCTGGTGGTACCGTCGGCCTGCTGGAAGGCCTCGAAGATGAGGCGCTGCTTGTTCGGCGGGATGCCGATGCCGGTGT
>DASPMK010000446.1:0-4748 GCA_035627075.1 Azospirillaceae bacterium | reverse complement strand
GGGCGGCATCGTAGCGCTGGGCGAAGACGTCCCAGGAGGTGCCGTCGTAGGAGTGCCAGACCGTGACGAAGCCGCCGTCGCTCAACCCCGCCACCACCGGTGCTTCTTGGGTGTTGGCGACCGTGGTGTTGACCTGGAACTCGGAGCTGGCAACCGCGTTCACCGTCACCGACGCGGCAACCGCCAGGGGCGTGGTGTCGATCCCGCCGTTGGCGCTGCCACCGCTGTCGGTGACCGAGGTCAGCGTCACCACCCGGTTGGTCGCGGCCGTGGGATCGACGCTGGTGTTGCGGTAGCGCAGGGCGTCGATATAGCCGGCCCAGGCGGCGGTGCCGGCGGTCTTGCTCAGGGTCACGGTGGCGGTGCTGCCATTCCGCGCCACCGCGTAGCCGATGCCCTGGCCACCGGCGGTGGCGCCGCTGAAGCCGTGGGTGAGCACCACGTCGGTGCCGTCGACCACCAGCCGCTCGTGGCTGCCGTCGGCCAGATTGGCCACCGTCAGCGTGACCGCCGTGATGTCCTGGCCGGTCTCCCCCGCGCTCAGGCTGGTGCCGGCGAACAGGGCGACCGCCGCTCCGCCCTCGGTGAAGGTGGCGGCGGCGCCGGTGGCCGAAAGCGTCGGCGCGTCGTTGACGGCGGTGACATCGACCGTCAGGGTCTTGGGCACGGCGGCGAAGCTGGGACCGGCGGTGTCGCGGACCGAAAAAGTGAAGCTGGCATGGCCGGCGCCGTTGGCGTCGGCGGCGGGCACGAAGGTCAGCTTGCCGGCGGCGATGTCGGCGGCGCCGACCACCGTTCCGGCGGTAATCGCCGTGCCGTTGAGCGTGAGGCTGCCGGCGGCCGGCAGGGTGTCGACGCGCACCGCCGACAGGGCGTCGCCGCTGTCGGGATCGGTGAAGCCGAAGTCGGCGACGGCGAAGGTGTAGGCGGTGTCCTCCAGGACGGTGACCGTGGTGTCGCTGCCGCTCGGCGCCGCGTTTATCGGGAGGAAGGTGCCGTAGATGCCCAGGCCCGAGCCGTCCTGCCCATCCGACTGCCAGACGACGGCGACGCCGCCGGCCACCGCCGCCACCGCCGGCGCGTTCTGCTTGCCGGCACCGGTGGTGTTGGCCTGGAACTCGGTGCCCACCTTGGTCCCGGCGGCGTCGAAGCGCTGGCCGCGCACGAACTCGTCGCCGTGCGCCCGACCGGCCCAGGTGACGACGAAGCCGCCGTCGCCCAGCGCCGTCACCGCCGGCGCGTACTGGCAGTCGTAGGTGTCGGTGTTGACCAGGAACTCAGTCCCCACCGCCGCCCCGGCGGCGTCATAGAGCTGGGCGTAGACGGCTTGGCCGTCCGGGGCGCCTTGGCCATGCCAGGTGACGACGAAGCCGCCGCCGCTCAGCCCGACCACGGCGGGGTCGGTCTGAAGGTTGACGGTCGTGGTGTTGACCCGGAACTCGGCCCCCACCGGCGCCCCGGCGGCGGCGTAGAGCTGGGCGTAGACCCCCTGGTCGCTGCCGTCCTGGTTCTGGGAAATCCAGCTGACGACGAAGCCGCCGTCGCCCAGCGCCGTCACGCTGGGCATCTGCTGGTGGTCGTAGGTCGTGGTGTTGGCCCGGAACTCGGCGCCCACGGTGGTGCCGGCGGCATCGAAGCGCTGGCCGTAGACGCCCCATTCCGAGCCGTCCTGGGCGTAGGACTGCCAGGTGGCGACGAAGCCGCCGTCGGCCAGTGCCGTCAGGCTGGACGCGCGTTTGCCGGCGACATTGTGGGCGTTGACCCGGAACTCGGACCCCACGGCGGTGCCGGCGGCGTCGAAGCGCTGGGCGAAGATGTGCGAGGCGTGGCCGTAGGCGTCGGTAGCCGAGGTCCAGGAGACGACGAAGCCGCCGCCGGCCAGCGCCGCCACGGCGGGCGCGTTTTGGCCGCCGGCGATCTGGGTGTTGACCCGGAATTCGCCGCCCACCGGGGCGCGGGCGGCATCGTAGCGCTGGGCGAAGACGTCCCAGGAGGTGCCGTCGTAGGAGTGCCAGACCGTGACGAAGCCGCCGTCGCTCAACCCCGCCACCACCGGTGCTTCTTGGGTGTTGGCGACCGTGGTGTTGACCTGGAATTCGAGGCCATCGGCCATGGTAATCGGTCTCCTGTATATTCGGCACCGGTTCCGTCACCGGCCCATTTGTTCATGAAGAGAAATTGTGGCCAGCACCCGCATACTTCCGCATGACATTCGAGCCGACCGCTGGCCTGCGAACGTGCGATCGGAAGAAATGGGAAAGTTGCCGGCACGCCAATCCAGCTTTTCTTAATTGATGGCACCTCAGCAGAACATCACATGAATGAGTGATGCGACGGATCGACTACGGCGAAGGTCAGGGCAGCTGGGCCGGCAGGTCGATGGTGACCGTGGTTCCGCTGGAACCGGAGTCGATGGTCAAACCGGCGTTCAGGGCTTCGGCCCGCCGCCGCATGTTGCCCAGCCCGTAACTTCCGGCACGGGGGGCGACACCGCCGCGCCCCTGGTCGCGCAAGCACAGGCGCACGCCGTGCCCGGACAGCGGCGACGGACCGGCCTCGATCACCAGGGTGGCCGAACCGCTGTGGCGGGCGGCGTTGATCGCCGCTTCCTGGAGGAGGCGAAAGATGGAGAGCGCCGCCCCCGGATGGAGGCCCTTCACCTCGGGCAAGGGGTCGATCCGCCACTTCACCGTCATGCCGTGGGCCGCCGCCTGTGGCTCGATCCGCTCCCGGAACAGGGCCAGCAGGACACCAAGGTCTTCCCCGTAATCCTCCAGCGAGGCGACGATCAGCCGAAGGTCGGCGAGGGCAGCGCGAACCGCGTCGGCGACGCCGGCGGAGTCGTTGCCCCGCAGTTCGCACACCGACAGGATGGACACCAACTGGCCGGCGATGCCGTCGTGAAGGTCGCTCATCAGGCGCACGCGCTCGGCTTCCAGGATCGCGGCTCGGGCCTGGGCCTGCTCGCGGGCGAAGCTCCGGCGCAGAGCCTCCTCGGCCGCTGCCACCTCGTTCATCAGGCGGGCGCTGAACTGGTCCAGGGCGGTCATGGTCTGGGCGAAGCGCCAGATCATCAGGGCGCTGACGGTGGCCATGAGGATGGGCGCCCAGAAGCGGCCGAACTGCACCCTGTCGCCCCGCAACACGTCGTGGAGGACGAGCATGTCGTGAAGCATGAGAACCATGCCAATCAAGATGGCGCCAAACAGAAGCGTGGCCGCGATGTCCCGGCTTGTCATCGCCTTGCGGAACACGACCACGGCCGCCCTCGTCAGCAGCACGGCCATGAGCGGAAGGACGACCGTGACGACCAGCCAGCCGTGCGTGTGCAGGGGCAGCGTGAAGTGGCTTATGGCAACCATCGTGGGCAGCAGCAGGAAGACACCGACGGGAACCGGCGGACGCCGGCCGACGAACAGCCACGCCAGCGGCAGGCCAAGGCTGCCGCTGGCGATTCCGCCCTGGCTGGCGAGCCGCAGGAGGGACTCGTCCAGGACATCGCCCGCCATCGACGGCCAGGAAGGCAGGGATGGCAGGACATTGAACAGGAGCATGCCGCTGAACAGGAGAAAGGCCTGCTCCCGTGGCCGGGCCAGCCACATGACGAACATCGCCAACCCCATGGCGATCTGCCAGCCGTCGATCATGCGCGGCAACATCGTAACCAGGAAGACGCGCCGGTCGTAATCGGGGCGCAGTCGCGCGTCGGGACCGATCGCGACGCGATCGAGAAAGCCACTGATGAAGCCCCGCTTGGTGAGAACGATCTCGACTTCGTTGTCACCGGGTCGCAAAAGCGGAGCCGGTAGGGGAATCAGCATCGGCACTGCCACCGAGACATAGGCCCCCGCCTGCTGCCAAGGGCCGGAGGCCAGCCGGACGCCGTTGAGGGAAATGTCCAGCCGGCCCTGGAAGGAGGAAATGTAGAGCACCGGCAGGTGGCCATCGGCCGGATCATGCCGGTAGCCGAGGCGGAAGACGGCGTCGCATTGCTCCGAACTCCGGGCCGAGGGCGCGGCTATCGGGCAATCTTCGGGGAGCGTCACCGGCTTCCAAACCGCCTCCGCCTGCCCCAGCAGGGCATCGTGGATGAACAGCGGGGCGATACCAGACGGAAGGGCCTGCTCCTTGGAGACGCCAATGGCGACGAGCAGCGGGAGAAGCAGCGACAGGATCAGGGCGGCATACCACATCCGGGTGGGCCGGTGCGGTAGCGACGAAACCGTGGGCTTGACCTCCGGGACAGGGATATCCGTCAACAATCGGCCATCCGTCGGTCAATCACCGATATTGATGATCTTATGGTTGATGGCGGTGAACACCGCCTCACCCCGCGAGTTGACCTCCAGTTTCCGGTAGATGTTCTTGATGTGGGTCAGGACGGTGTTGCGGGAGATACCCAGGCGCTCGGCGATGTCGCCATAGGTGAAGCCCTTGGCGATGCCCCACAGGATGTCGGTCTCCCGCTCCGTCAGGGCCGGCAACGTTGGTGGCGGCGCCGTGAGCGGAGCGGCCGGCTTCCCCTGAACCCGGCGGACGATGGTCCGGGCGATGGAGGTCGAGATCGGTGAGCGGCCGGCGACCAGATCGAGGACCGAGCCGACGAGATCGACCGGCGCCGAATCCTTGAGAATGTAGCCGGCGGCCCCCGCTTCGATGGCGGCCAGCACGCTGCGCTCATCCCCGAGCACCGAGACAACCATGATTTCCATGGCGGGGTAGAGCTGCCGGGTTTCGCGGATGAGGTC
>DASPMK010000445.1:0-8618 GCA_035627075.1 Azospirillaceae bacterium | reverse complement strand
TGCGGCTTCGGTCATGGCGCGGTCTTTCGCAGCAAAAGTGAGGGGATGGCGGGTCCAGACGGGATCAGACTCAGATGCGATCAGGCCGGGACGGGCAGGACGACGGCCGGTGCCAGTTCGCCCTTGGCATAGCGCCGGGCCATGGCATCGAGCGGGAGAGGCTTGATTTTCGACGCCTTGCCGGCGGCCCCGAACGCCTCGAACCGCTGCTCGCACATCGCCTGCATGGCGTCCATCGCCGGCTTCAGGAACTTGCGCGGATCGAACTCGGCGGCGTTCTGCCGGGCCACCCGCAGGAACTGGCCGGTCATGGCGAGCCGGGCGTCGGTGTCGATATTCACCTTGCGCACGCCGTGCCGAATGCCCTCGACGATTTCCTCGACGGGAACACCCCAGGTCTGGGGCATGGCGCCGCCGTGAGCATTGAAGATGTCCTGGAGTTCCTGCGGCACCGACGAGGCGCCATGCATGACCAAATGGGTGTGCGGCAACCGGGCATGGATCTTTTTCACCTGATCCATCGCCAGAATGTCGCCCGATGGCTTGCGGGTGAACTTGTAGGCGCCGTGGGAGGTGCCGATGGCGATGGCCAGCGCGTCCACTCCCGTTTTCGCCACGAAGTCGGCGGCCTGATCCGGATCGGTCAGCAAGGCTTCCTTGGCGAGCGTGCCGGTGAAGCCGTGACCGTCCTCCTCTTCGCCCTTGCCGGTTTCCAGCGAGCCCAGGCAACCCAGTTCCCCTTCGACCGACACCCCGACCATATGAGCCATCTCGGTGACATGACGGGTGACCGCGACGTTATCGTCGTAGGAGGTGGGGGTCTTGCCGTCGGCCTCCAGCGAACCGTCCATCATGACCGAGCTGAAACCGTTGGCAACGGCCGACAGGCAGGTCGCCGGAGCGTTGCCATGGTCGAGATGCAGGCACACCGGAATGTCGGGGTAGAGTTCCGCCGCGGCTTGGACCAGATGCCGCAGCACCGCGTCGCCGGCGTACTGGCGGGCGCCGCGGCTGGCCTGAAGAATCGCCGGGGCATCGGTCCGGCTGGCCGCGGCCATGACCGCCAGCATCTGTTCCATGTTGTTGATGTTGAAGGCGGGCACGCCATAGCCATGCTCGGCGGCGTGGTCGAGAAGCTGTCGCAGCGTGATGAGAGCCATGGGTGTGTCCTTCGCGAAGCCTGTGGCCGGCAACCCCGGAAAGGCCGGGAGCTTTCGCACCCCGGCCGCTGGTGGAATGGTGAAGCGGCGGGATCAGCGCCCGAGAATTTTCCGCCGCCGGTCCATAAGGCGCCAGATGAACGGGGTAAAAATGAGCTGCATGGCCAGTTCCATCTTGCCGCCGGGCACGACGATTGTGTTCGGCCGCGACATGAAGGAGTCGTGCAGCATCGTCAACAGGTAGGGGAAGTCGATTCCCATCGGATTGGCGAAGCGGATTACCACGAAACTTTCGGCGGGAGCCGGAATGTAGCGGGCGACAAAGGGATTCGAGGTATCCACGGTCGGCACCCGCTGGAAATTCACATGGGTGCGGGTGAACTGCGGGCAGATATAGTGGACGTAGTCGTGCATCCGCCGCAGGATCGTATCCGTCACCGCCTCGGTGGAATAGCCACGGGCCGACTTGTCGCGCTGGACCTTCTGAATCCATTCCAGATTGATCACCGGAACTACGCCGATCAGAAGGTCGGGATACCGCGACACGTCGACGGTATCGGTCGCGACCGCCCCATGCAGCCCTTCATAGAACAGCATGTCGCTGTCCGGCAGCGACTCCCAGGGCGTGAAGGTTCCCGGTTCCTGGCTGTAAGGCTTGGCTTCCTCCGCGTTGTGCAGATACTTGCGGTGACGTCCCGTGCCGGTTTCGCCATAATTGTGAAAGAGATCCTGCAACTCGGTGAAAAGATTGGCATCGGAACCAAAATGACTGAAGGCGGTATCGCCGGCCTCCAGCCGTTCGGCCATGATCTGCCGCATCTGAACCCGGTCGTAGCGGTGGAAGCTGTCGCCTTCGACGACGGCCGCCTTAACCCCCTCGCGGCGAAATATTTCCTGGAAAGTGCGGGTGACTGAGGTGGTGCCGGCTCCGGAGGAGCCGGTGATGGCAATGATAGGGTGCTTTTCGGACATGAACGGCTTCCCGCTGGACGAAGCGTTTCCAGCGTTACCGGAAGCGCTTTGGGTTCTGGTTTCGCGACGCTGGCGCGCCGCGTGGGCTGTGCTCACGCTTTCGGTTCGCGCCGGGAATGCTCTACGGCGCGCGGAACAGGCCACGGCTGTTGAACAGCGGCGTGTCGATCTCGGAAACCTTTTCGGCAGGTGACGCCGCGGCGGCTTCCCGGTAGAGATTTTCGATGCGCCTGACCTCTTCGCTCGAACCGAAAATCAGGGGAATGCGCTGGTGCAGTTCCGTCGGCTCGACGTCGAGCAGGCGCATGGTGCCGGTGGTGGCGATTCCGCCGGCCTGCTCGATCAGGAAGGCGACGGGGCTGGCCTCGTAGAGCAGCCGCAGCCGCCCGGTGCGGTACTTTTCCCGGTTGTCGCCGGGGTAGAGAAAGATTCCGCCTCGTACCAGGATGCGATGCACGTCGGCGACCAGCGAGGCGATCCAGCGGGTGTTGAAGTCCTTCTCCCGCGGTCCCGATTGCCCGGCCATGCACTCGTTGACGTAACGGACGATCGGTGGCTCCCAGAAGCGGCTGTTGGAAGCGTTGATGGCGAACTCGGTCGTTTCCGGCGCCACGGTGAGATGCGGGTGGGTCAGCACGAAATCACCCAACACCGGATCGAGGGTGAAGCCCACCACGCCCCGACCGACGGTGATCACCAGCATGGACGAGGGGCCGTAGAGGGCATAACCGGCCGCCACCTGCCGGTTGCCGGGTTGGAGGAAATCCTGGACCGCCGCCTCCTCGCCGGGCCGGGGCGTGCGCAACACCGAGAAGATGCTGCCCACCGAAACGTTGACGTCGATGTTCGACGACCCGTCGAGCGGATCGTACAGCAGGAGGTAATCGCCACGCGGATACTGCGGCGGCACGGGATAGGGATCGTCCATTTCCTCCGAAGCGACGGCCGCCACATGGCCGCCGTACTGGGTGCGGCGGCGCAGGACATCGTTGCTCAGTACGTCGAGCCGCGCCTGCACTTCACCTTGGATGTTGGTATCCTCGGTCTTGCCGAGAATGTCGCCAAGCGCGCCCATCGCCACCATGCAGGAGATGGTTTTGCAGGCCTGTGCCACATCCAGAAGCAGCGCCACCAGGCTGGTGTCGAGGCCCTCGTGGACCCGGCTTTCCTCGATCAGATATTGGGCAAGGGTGACGTGATTGTGAAACGGCATGATCGTCGTCCTTCCCCTCAAGCCACAGCCAAGGCCGGTTCGCGCCGCTCGGCGCCCGAAATCGCCGCCGCCCGGATCTGAGCGATGGCGGCGGCATAGTCGTTGGTGCCGAACACCGCCGACCCGGCCACCAGGACGTCGGCGCCGGCCGCCCCGATGTCCTCCGCGTTGTCCGGCTTCACACCACCGTCGACCTCCAGCATCACCGGCCGCCCGAGCGCGTCGATGCGCGCGCGGATCGCGCGCAGCTTGGCGAGCGCGCCGGGGATGAACCTCTGGCCGCCGAAACCGGGATTGACCGACATCACCAGCACCAGATCGAGGTCGTCCAGCACATGGTCGAGCACCGCCGTCGGCGTGGCCGGGTTGAGCGCCAGCCCGGCCTTGCACCCCTGCTCGCGGATGAGGGCGATGGTCCGATGGACGTGGTCGGACGCCTCCGGGTGGAAGGAGATGATGTCGGCGCCGGCCGCCGCGAACTCAGCGACCAGATGGTCCACCGGACGAACCATGAGATGCACGTCGATCGGCACCTTGCAGTGGGAGCGGATAGCGCGACACACCATCGGCCCGACCGTCAGGTTGGGGACGTAGTGGTTGTCCATCACGTCAAAGTGGATGAAATCGGCGCCGTCCTCGACAACGGCGCGTACCTCCTCACCCAAGCGGGCGAAATCCGCCGACAAGAGGCTGGGCGCTATACGGATATCTCGGATCATGGTGGTGATGGTCCCCCCCTCGCGGACGCTTGTTTTTGCGGCGGCACGCTGGTCCGCGCTCTTGGCGGCCAATGCTAGAGGGGGCAACAGAATTAGGGTAATTGATTCTACTTTTGAGTTGTATAAACGTTACCTTATGAGTCTTATTCGGGAGGCCCGGTCGATGCGTTACGCTACCCTGCGACAGATGCAGGTGTTCGAAGCGGCGGCTCGCCATCTGAGCTTTTCCAAAGCCGCCCAGGAACTGCACCTGACGCAACCGGCCGTTTCGTTGCAAATCAAGCAACTGGAGGGCTTGGCCACGCTGCCGCTGTTCGAACAGGTGGGGCGGCGGCTGCACCTGACCGCCGCTGGCGAAGTGCTGCAACGGCACGCCCACGCGATCCTGGGCGCCGTCGCCGACGCGGAGGAAGCGATGAGCGCGCTGCGCGGGGTGCGGGCGGGCGGCTTGCGCATCGGTGTGGTCAGCACAGCCAAGTATTTCGCCCCCTTCATCTTGTCGGCTTTCGCATCCGGCTATCCGGGGGTGGAAGTCAGTCTGGCGGTGGCCAACCGCCAGCAGATCGTGGCGCTTCTCGACGAAAACGCCATTGATCTGGCCTTGATGGGGCAGCCGCCGGTCGACGCCCAGTTCGTGGCTGTCCGCTTCGCCGAACACCCTCTAGTGGTGATCGCCAGCCCGAATCATCCCCTTGTCCATCGGCGCATCGCCCCCAAGGGACTCGACGGCGAAACCTTCCTGGTGCGGGAACAGGGATCAGGCACACGGGCGGCGATGGAGCGGCTCATGGCCGAGCACGGGGTCATGCCGGGGCGCCTGATCGAAATGGCCAGCAACGAAACCATCAAGCAGGCAGTGATGGCGGGCATGGGCGTCAGCTTCCTGTCACAGCACACCATCGGCCTGGAAGTCTCGGTCCGTCGGCTGGAAATCCTGGCCGTGCAGGGCACGCCGGTGGTGCGTCACTGGAATGTGGTGCATCGGGAAGGCAAACGTCTGCTGCCGGTGGGCGAAACCTTCATCCGCTTCCTCGCCGACCAGGGCGCGCGTCTGGTGGAAGAGGCAACGCGAGTCCGCCCGCCCCGTCACAGGGCCTCTCAAAGATAAATTTTCCTTATAGGCTTCCCAAAAACCTCTCATTAGATCTTATCCATTTGCACTGATAGCGTCCGTGGCGACCAACAACACATCGGGAGTGAGCGCCATGGATCAGTCGGCACGCTACGTCAACCTTGCGTGCAAGGAAGAGGATCTGATCAGCGGCGGCCGGCACGTGCTGTGCGCGTATCACATGCGGCCAAAGGCCGGCTACGAGTTCGTCGAGACGGCCGCGCATTTCGCCGCCGAAAGCTCCACTGGCACCAACGTCGAGGTCTGCACCACCGACGACTTCACCCGTGGCGTCGACGCTCTGGTCTATGAGGTGGATGAAGACCGGGAGTTGGTGAAGATCGCCTACCCGGTCGAGTTGTTCGACCGCAACATCATCGACGGCCGGGCGATGCTGGCTTCCTTCCTCACCCTGACCATCGGCAACAATCAAGGCATGGGCGACGTCGAGTACGCCAAAATGCACGACTTCTACATGCCGCCGTGCCTGCTGACCCTGTTCGACGGCCCGTCGACCAACATCGTCGACATGTGGCGGGTCATGGGACGTCCGGTGGTGAACGGCGGGCCGATCATCGGCACCATCATCAAGCCCAAGCTGGGGCTGCGGCCGGAGCCGTTCGCGCGCGCCTGCCATGACTTCTGGATCGGCGGCGACTTCGTGAAGAACGACGAGCCCCAGGGCAACCAAGTGTTCGCCCCGCTCAAGGATACCATTCGCGCCGTGGCCGACGCCATGCGGCGCGCGCAGGACCAGACGGGTGAAGTAAAGCTGTTCTCCGCCAACATCACGGCCGACGATCCCTTCGAGATCATCGCGCGCGGCGAGTTCATCCTGGAAACCTTCGGCGAGAACGCCAGCCACGTCGCCCTGCTGGTCGATGGCTATGTCGCCGGGCCGGCGGCCGTGACCACGGTGCGGCGGCGCTTTCCCGGCCAGTTTCTGCATTTCCACCGGGCGGGCCACGGCGCGGTCACATCGCCGCAGTCCAAGCGCGGCTATACCGCCTTTGTGCTGTCGAAGATGGCACGTCTCCAAGGCGCCAGCGGCATCCACACCGGCACCATGGGCTTCGGCAAGATGGAGGGCGACGCTTCCGATCGCGCCATCGCCTACATGATCGAGCGCGATGCCGCCGACGGTCCGTACTATCATCAGGAATGGCTCGGCGTCAAACCGACGACGGCGATCATTTCCGGCGGCATGAACGCCCTGCGGCTGCCCGGATTCTTCGACAACCTGGGCCATGCCAACATCATCCAGACATCCGGTGGCGGCGCCTTCGGCCACCTGGACGGCCCGGCCGCCGGCGCACGGTCGTTGCGTCAGGCTTATGAAGCGTGGAGCAAAGGGCTGTCCGCGGTCGAATACGCCCTGGAGCATCCGGAGTTGGCGCGAGCCTTCTGGTCTTTCGCGAAGGATGCCGATCAGTTCCATCCGGGTTGGCGGGACCGCCTGGCGCGTTTCAATCCAGCGACCTGAAGAGCACGCCGCCGACGGCCATCGCTCCGGCGATGGCCGTCGGGGAGCGGCGAAACCCTGGCTAGGGCGCTTCTGCAAAGGTCAGAGCCATAGAAGAATGGCCGCGACGGTGATCATGGCGAGATAGTTGACGGCGCGCTTCTCGTACCGGGTGGCGATACGGCGGAACTGTTTCAACCGATTGATCAAGCGCTCGACCCGGTTGCGCTGCCGATAGGCGGCGCGGTCGAAGGCCGGATCCGGGCGTTCGTTGCTCTTGGTCGGGATCACCGGTTGGATCCCCCGCCGCCGCAGGGCAGAGCGGATGGCGCCACTGCTGTACGCCTTGTCAGCGGCCAGCCGGTCGGGCTTAAGGCGCGGACGGCCGCGGCCCAGACGCTTGATCCAGCCGGTCCCCATCAGCGTGGCGAACGCTTGGCTATCGTGCACCTCGCCGCCGGTCAGGGTGAACGTCACCGGTTTGCCGAGGCCCTCGGCGCGGATGTGGATCTTGGTCGAGAAGCCGCCGCGCGAGCGGCCGAGCGCCTCAGCGGTGATCCCCTTTTTTCGCCGCTGGCCTTCCGGGCGCCAGCGGCGTGCTGATGAGCGCGAACAATGGTGCTGTCGACAAAATGCAGGCTCCAGTCGATCCGGCCCAGGCGGCCGGCGCGGGCCTGCAAGGCTTCCAGGACCTGCTGTCAGATCCCCGCTTTCGCCAACGGTAGAACCGGCTCGACACGGTGCCGACCGGGCCGTAACGCTCGGGCAGTGAGCCTCCTCCGAAACGATGGACACCTCTGAGAAGCTCCTGTTGGAGCGGAGAGGTGGACGATGACGACGAAGCGGCGCTTCTTCACGGACGAGTTCAAGCAGGAGGCGGTCGCCTTGCTGGAAAGCAGCGAGTGCCCCTTGGAGCACATTGCCAAGGAACTGGGTGTGCAACCCTCGGTGTTGCACAACTGGCCCGGGAACGCGAACTGGAGCGCGTCCGCATGGAGCGGGACATACTAAAACACTGTAAGCATTTTCCCGGAGCCTCTGAAATGAGGTTCCGGATCGTTGAGGATTGCCGGGACGAATATCCCGTACGAGCGCTCTGCGAGGCTCTCGGCGTTTCGCCATCGGGGCGATGTCTCCGGCGGCGAAGGGGCAAGGCCATATCTAAAGAGGAAGACCACGCCCGCAGCCAATAATTCATATCCGTTTATTTATTGCATTCCTAACGAACGGAGCGACAGACACTCACTCCCCTTGAGATTCCCTGGGTTTCGCAAAGAACAGATCGGTACGTAATTGTATCGTCGCTTGTCGCCGGCCATCGAGGCGGCAAAATCGGCGCGACTCGACACCCCGCCGATTCGGCGCCGCCCGCCCCTCTCCCCCGCCGGCAAGACGCCAAGCGCAGAAGGCGCCGCGCTACGCCAGCGCCGCCAGCAGGCCGAGGCCGGGCTTGGCCGGGGCGGTGCGGGATGTTGCCGCCGCCGCTCCCGACAGCGGCAACGCCGCCAGCACCTCGGCCACCGGCACCGCCACCCGGTCGCCGTCCTGGAACCACAGCAGTTCCACCTCGCGCAGCGTCAGCCGGTGCGCCGGGGCGGCGGTCTCGACGATCACCAGCGCCCCGTGGCGGCCGGCGGTAAAGGTGTAGTCGGCGCGGCCCTGCGGCAGCACCGCCGTGTCATCCCCGGCCCCGCCGACCACCGTGGCGTGGTCGGCCCGCCTCGGCGCGGACGGCGCCCAGGTGTCCGTCGCGGAAAGGTAGGCGAGCGGATGGCCGACATACAGCACGTCGTCGCCGTCGCCGCCGTCGAGGTAGCCGCCGGTGCCGTTAGCGTAGAAGGTGTCGTCGCCCGCCCCGCCGTACAGCGTGTTGCGCTCCGCCGGGGCATCCCTATCGATTTCCGACCACAGTTCATCGGCGCCGGTGCCGCCGACCACGAGGTCGTCGCCGCCGGCGCCGTGCAGCGTGTCGTTGCCGGTG
>DASPMK010000444.1:0-10969 GCA_035627075.1 Azospirillaceae bacterium | reverse complement strand
TCGGTCGCTGGGTGGGGCGGCGCTGATGCTGAGCCTCGTGCTCTACCCCTATGTCTATCTTACCGCCCGGACCGCTTTCCTGGAGCAGTCGGTCTGCGTGCTGGAGGCGGCGCGCACCCTGGGCTGCTCGGCGTGGCGCAGCTTCGCCGTCGTGGCGCTGCCGCTGGCGCGGCCGGCGATCATCGCCGGTGTGGCGCTGGCGCTGATGGAGACGCTGAACGACTTCGGCACCGTCCAGCATTTCGCCGTCGATACCTTCACCACCGGCATCTTCCGAACGTGGTTCGGCCTGGGCGAGCCGGCGGCGGCCGCCCAATTGGGTGCGGTGCTGATGTTGTTCGTGCTGGCGCTGCTGCTGATCGAGCGGTATTCGCGCGGGCGGGGCCGTGTTCACCATACCACCAGCCGGTATCGCGCTTTGCCCGGCTATTGCCTGACCGGCTGGCGGGCGGCGGCGGCCTTCCTGCTGTGCGCCACCCCCGTGGCGCTGGGCTTTCTGGTTCCGGCCGGGGTGCTGGTGGTCTGGGCGTGGCAGACCGCGTCCGAGGTGTTCGATTCCCGATTCGCCGGCTTCGCCTTCAACAGTCTTATCCTGGCGGGTCTGACCGCCGTACTGGCGGGCGGGTTGGCGCTGACCCTGGCCTACGGCGTGCGCCTGTGCCCGCGCCCCCTGGTGCGGGGGGCGGTGCGGGTGGCCGCCATGGGCTATGCCGTACCGGGATCGGTGATCGCCGTCGGCGTGCTGCTGCCGGCGGCGTGGCTCGACAACGCGGTGGACGGCTGGGCGCGCGCCACCTTCGGCATGAGCACCGGCCTTTTGTTGACCGGCACCGTCACCATCCTGGTTTATGCCTATCTCGTGCGGTTCCTGGCGGTATCCCTGGGCAATGTCGAGTCGAGCCTGGGCAAGGTGACGCCGAGCATGGATGCCGCCGCGCGCACCCTGGGCGAGGCGCCCGGCGGGGTGTTGCGCCGCGTCCACGCGCCGATCCTGCGCGGCAGCCTGCTGGCGGCGGGGCTCTTGGTCTTCGTCGACGTGATGAAGGAACTGCCGGCGACGCTGATCCTGCGCCCGTTCAACTTCGACACGCTGGCGGTGCGCACCTATCAGTTGGCCTCCGACGAGCGGCTGCACGAGGCGGCGGGACCGGGGCTGGCCATCGTCGTCGTCGGCATCATTCCGGTGATCCTGCTGAGCCGGGCGATCCGCCGGTCGCGGCCCGGCCATCACGACGCTTGAGGGGACAAGCATGGACCTGAGCATCGAGCACGTCAGCCACGCCTACGACACGCGGGAGATCCTGCACGACGTCTCGTTGTCGGTGGCACCGGGCGAGGTGGTGTGCCTGTTGGGGCCGTCCGGCTGCGGCAAGACCACGCTGCTGCGGCTGGCCGCCGGGCTGGAGCCGGTGCAGCGCGGCCGCATGGTGCTGGACGGGGTGGAGGTGGCGGTTCCCGGCCGCCAGTTGCCGCCCGAGCGGCGCGAAGTCGGATTCGTCTTCCAGGACTTCGCCCTGTTTCCGCACCTGACCGTGCTGGAAAACGTCGGCTTCGGCATCCGCAATGCCTCGGGCGAGGCCAAACGCGCCCGCGCCCTGGAGATGCTGGCCCGCATCGGCATGGACAGCCGCGCCGACAGCTACCCGCACATGCTGTCGGGCGGGCAGCAGCAGCGGGTGGCGCTGGCCCGCGCCCTGGCGCCGGGACCAAGGCTGGTGTTGCTGGACGAGCCGTTTTCCGGCCTGGATGCCCGCCTGCGCGAACGTCTGCGCGACGATGCCTTGCATATGCTGAAGTCGGCGCAGGTGATGGCGCTGATGGTCACCCACGACGCCGAGGAGGCGATGTTCATGGGCGACCGGATCGCGGTGATGGATGCCGGCCGCATTCTGCAATTGGATCGGCCGGAAGAGCTGTACTTCCGCCCCACCTGCACCTTCGTCGCCGAGTTCTTCGGCGAGGTCAACCGGCTGCCGGGCGTCATCCGCGAAACCGCGGCACTCACGCCGTTGGGGCGTGTCGAGGCCGCCGACGGTCACGCGGCCGGCGCGTCGGTCGAGGTGCTGGTGCGGCCGGAGGGGCTGTTGCTGCTCGATCCCACCGAATCAGCCGCCGATGGACTGCCCTCCGCGCGCGTGGTGGCAGCGCGCATGCTCGGCCGCTCCTCGCTGGTGCATCTGTCCCTGGAAGGGGAGGGGGCGCCGGTGCATCTGCACGCCCGTCTGCCCGATTGCCACGTCCCGGCGACCGGGACGCGGGTGGCGGTGCGGCTCGATCAGCGGCTGGCCTTTGTGTTTCCGACCAGCCGCTGCCCCATTTAATGACGCGCGATCGCATATCAAATCGCATATCAAGGGGAGGCGGCGTGGATGACCGGATCAAGTCCAGCCCTGACGACGAGGGGAGCTAACTCTCTGATTTTTCGTTGAGATAGCCGTTCAGGACGGCTTCCGCCGTGGGGCGCTCCAAGTCGCGGGTGATGAAGACGATTTTCGAGCGGTGGTCGGCTGTCGGCCAGTCGTCGAGTTGGACCGGCGGGTGGAACAGGTGCTGCACGCCGTGGATCACCACCGGCCGATCCGCCTCCGCCACGTTCAGCAAGCCCTTGACCCGCAACAGGTTGCCGCCGTGCAGCGCCACCATGGTTTCCATGAACGAGACGAACGGGTCCCACGGCAGCGGTTCGTCGATCACCAGACAGAACGAGCGGATGCGGTCGTCATGGCGGTGGCGATGGTGGTGGTGATTGTGATGATGATCGTGGTCGCAATTGGGGCCGCAGGCGTGGCCGTGATGATCGTGGTCGTCATAAGCCTCATCCCGGAGCCAGCGCTGGACGTCCAGGCTCTTGGTCTTGGGATCGTACAGCCCGGCGTCGAAAAGGCGGTCGGGGTCGATCGCGCCGTGGCTGGCGGGGAACACCGGGGCGGCCGGGTTGATGGCCTTGAGGCGCAGGATCAGGCCGGCGACGGCCTCGGGCGGGGCCAGATCGGTCTTGGTCAGCACGATCCGATCGGCCACCGCCGCCTGTTTCACGCTCTCGGCGTGGCGGTCGAGTTGCTCCGAACCGTTGGCCGCGTCCACCGTGGCGACGACACCGTCCAGCCGGTAGCGGGCAGCGACCAGCGGGTCGGTCATCAGGGTATGGAGAATGGGGGCGGGGTCGGCCAGGCCGGTGGTTTCGATCACCACCCGGTCGAACTCCGGCACTTCGCCGCGCACCCGCTTCAAGAAGAGGTCGCGCAAGGTATCGACCAAGTCGCCGCGCACGGTGCAGCAGATGCAACCGCTGCCCAGCAGCACCGTGTTCTCCGAGGACTTGGCGACCAGCAGGTGGTCCAGCCCGACCTCACCGAACTCGTTGATCACTACCGCCGTGCGGGCCATCGCCGGGTTTTGCACCAGCTTGGACAGCAGCGTGGTCTTGCCGCTGCCCAGGAACCCGGTCAGAACGGAGACGGGCAGGCGGGGGTTGGGGGCGCCGGTCACGATGACGGTTCCTCGGTTTGGCAGTCGGGGCACAGGCCGCGCACCTCGACGGTGGGATGCGCCACCCGGAAGCCCAGGTCGCCGGCGCTGGCGGCGATGGCGGCGGCGACGCGGGCGTCGGTCAATTCGGTCGTGTTGCCGCAGCCGTCGCAGACCAGGAACTGACTGTCGTGGCTGTTCTCGGGATGGTCGCAGCCGATGTAGGCATTCAGGGACTCGATGCGGTGGACCAGACCGTGGGCCACCAGGAAATCAAGCGCCCGGTACACCGTCAACGGTGCCGCGACCCGGCCGTTCCGGCTCAGATCCTCCAGGATGCTGTAGGCGCCGCGCGGCCGGTGGCTCGACCACACCAACTCCAGCACCCGGCGGCGAAGGTCGGTCAGCCGGGCGCCGCGGGCCGCGCACAGCTCCTCGGCGCGGGCAAGCGCCGCGTCGATGCAGTGCCGGTGGTCGTGGCCGGCGGGAGCCGGCGAAAGAGCGGCTTGGGGCATGGCGTCAGGATACACCAGCCCGAGGGCAGGCGGCGAGTGCCGAACAATGTGCCTTGCGCCGGCGGCGGTTTCTTCAATGATCGTGGCCATCCCGCCTCATGGTCGAGGGCGGGATGCTTGCGATTGGGAGAGAGGTTCCATGTTGGTTTCGCGATTGGTTGGTGTTGCGGTGGTGTCGGTGCTGGCCCTGGCCGCCGTCGGCGGGGCTCAGGCCGCCACGAAGAAGGAACCGCCGGCCTGTGCCGCCATTTCCTTCCGCCCGCTGGTGCCGGGCATGCCGGACGGCGAGCAGGATTCCGGCCTGTACAAGTCGCGTTTCGGTAAGATCGAGCTGAAGGCGAAGGTCGAGGGCGGTGAGGCCCGCGATTATTTCATGACGATCAACGGCCAGCGTCCGGAAGTGCTGAAGGCCGGCATTCCGAAGTCGGCCGAGTCATGCCTGCGGTCGAAGAACGTCAAGACCCCGGCCAAGGCCAGCGAGGGAGCGTGTACCGGCAACCGCTTCCGCGTGGTGATCGACCGCTCGGGCGCCAAGAAGGTGGTCATGCTGTTCGGCCTTCAGGGCGACGAGTGGCGCTTCTGTCAGGCTTCGGAAGTGTGAATGCCGATTCCCGAGGGGGTGTCCAAGCCCCCTCGGGATTACAAGGTCAGGCCCCGCACGTAGCCGGCCACCTCCTGGTTGGCCTTTTCCAACGCCTGCCGGGCCTGGGTCAGGTCGGCATCAAGGGTTTCCAGCCGGGTTTCCTGTTCGGCCAGCTTGGCGAGATAGCGGCGGTGAAGGTCGCTGCCCTCCGGCACCGAGCCGAGGTTTTCGCGCAGCCGTTCCTGGTCGGCCACCACCTCCCCATGGGCCTTCTCCAGCCGGGCGACCGCGCGTTCCCGCTCCGTGACGGCGGCGCGCAGGGTGCCCAGCCGCGTCAGGGCGTCGCGTACCGCCTGGGGCAGTTCGCGGGCGGTGGCGTAAAAGGCGATGCGCTCGATGGTCAACGACGACAGCTCGACCTCGTTGAGGCGCGGGCGCTCCAGCCTGGCGGTCAGGGTGGCGGTCTGTCCGGCCGGCACATCGACGGGAAGGCGGTAGGCGTCGGGCGTCGCCTCGACGCGATCCGCCTTTGGCTCCGCCAGATCCCAGCCGGATTGGCGCGGGTGCTCGATCACCACCGTGCGCGGCTCCCGCGGGGCGCCGGCGATGGTGTAGACGGTGGTGGCCTGTTCGACCGAAGCGATCTGAAGCACGCCATCGGTGATCTTGGCCTGGGTGAAGGTCTGGCTTTGCCGCTGGTCGCGGTCGACCTTGATTTTCTGATCGACGGCGAAGGACAGCAGGCGCCGCTCGCCGACGGGCAGGGTGGCCAGCCGGGCATCGCCGACGTAGACCGCCCCGGCGGTGTCGGGCGATGCCTCGTAGAGGGTGAGGATACCCGGCGGCAGGCCGCTGACGCCGTCGTTGGTCAGGCGCACCGCCGCCAAGGGGTGACGGGGATGGGTGCGCGGCTGGTAGAGGTCCACCCGCTCGGCCGGCGCCGGCCGGCTGGCGATGGGCAGCAGGAGCGAGTTGCCTTTGGCGAGCGTGATCGGCTGCGGATAGCGGAACACCACCTGGGTGGTCGCCTCGGTGCTTTCGGCCGCCGTGACGGCGGCAGGGCGCGACGGCGCGCGGGCGGCGCCGGCCTCGGCGTCCCCGGCGGAGGGTGGGGTGGCTTTCATCATCGCCTGCGGGGCCGGGGCGGGCGGCGGCGCGGCCTCGCGCGCGGCCATGGCGGGCATGTCCACCGTGCCCTGGTCGACACCGGGCAGCACCCGGCCCAACACCTCCACCGGCACCTCGGGGCGAGGCACGAAGTAGGCCTGATAGAGCGCTTGACGGAAGGTCACCGGGTTGCCCGAAACCACTGTCAGATCAACCTCGCGCCAGTCCTTGCCCGACAGGTTTTCCAGCACCGCCCAGCCCTGGAGCTGGGCCGGTGCTCCTTCGGCGAGCGTCAGGCGGTAGGAGGTCTTCCACAGCGGCGCCTCGATGACGTAGCCGACACGCACGGTGCGCTCGGCGTCGTCCGGCCCGGTGGTGAGGATGGTCAGTGCGCGGGCGTTGCGCTCGGCGTGGGCGGCGATGGCGGCGAGGGCCGCGTCCACCTGGGCCTGGAGTTTCGGATCGGCCAGCCGCAACGTGTCGCTGTCCTCGAGGATGAGCTGGCGGATACCGTCGGCGGTGTTCAGGCTTACCCGATGGCGTAGGGTGACGCCGCCATCGTCGGGAAGCTGGATCGTCTCCTCGGTGACGGCGATGAGCCGGCCGGAAACCTCGCGGTTGCCGATGGCGGTAACCGGAGCCCCCTTCAACGCGCCCAGCAGCGCCGCCGTCGACGTCAGATCCTCCTGGGTGAAGGGCAGGTCGCGGAAAGCCTCGCGCAGCGGTTCCTCCGACGGCAGGCTGATCTCGCCGACGCCGCCCCGGTCGTCGTAGACGACGATGCTCTTCAGCACGTCGTCCACCTGATCGCGACGGATGTCCAACGCCAGCCGGGTATCGCCGGTCACCCGCGCCTCATACTCGAAGTAGCCCACCCCGCCGGTGGACAGCATGACACGCCGCAGGATCAGATCGGCCGCCTGGGTGGCGGTCGGCAGGGTCAGGGCCGCGAGGGCGGCGAAAATGGCAAGTTGCGGACGAAACATGCGGGGTTCCTCTGGGCGCGCTCGGTAAAGCCGTCTTTTTCTACCACCGGATTGGGATAAATTTGCGGCGGAAAAAGGACGCGCCCAGGGGGATAAGCCTCAGTCGGCCTTCCGCCACGTACCGTCCGGCAAACGGCAGGCCGTTCCCGACATTTCCTGGGTGACGCCATCGACCTGGGCATAAGCCTTGTAGGGGCGGCAGGTGCGGCCATCCGATTCGTACGCCTGGAACGGCGTCACCTGATAGCTGTGACCGGCCGGGCTGGTCCAGCCCAGCGGCCGATCGGCCGGGCCATACTCCAGGGCTTGGCCCACGCAGGCCAGATCCGCCTGATCCATGCTGCGGCCGATGGTGCCGCCGAGCAGCGCGCCCAGCACGATGCCGCCCACCGTTGCCGCGGCACGGCCGTTGCCCTCTCCGATTCGCGAACCGACCAGCCCGCCCGCGGCACCGCCGAGGACGCCGCCGACGAGGCCGCGATTGCAGCCGATCATGCCGCCACCCGATGGCGGCGCGGCCATCACCGGCGGCGTGGGGGCGTAATAATAGCCCGGAGCCGGCATCACGTAGGTCGGGCCGGGGGAGTAGCCCCGGCACTTGCGCTCTTCCTTGATCTGGTTGCCCTTGGCTTTGAACTCGTATTTGCAGACGCCGTCGTCCCACTCGTACTTTCGCTGGCCCCAGCCCTTGCCGTGGTGGTGGTCCTTGTCGGCCAAGGCCGGGAAGGACACCAGCAGAACCGTCATCAAACCGGCTATCCAGGGCGTTTCCGCCAGTCGTCGTGCGCGCATGATGATGCCTTCCCTTCACGCCAGGATCGCGTTCGGCGACGATTATGGCGCGGCCGTGCCGGGAGTGGCTCGAACAAGAGTGGGATCACACGCCTGTGGCGGGTGAGTTCGTTCGGAGGGTCCCGTTCGGAAGGGAGGGTGGGAGAGGGGAGAAAAAGTCCCCTCCTCTCCCTTGGAGAAGGGAGAGGAGGGTAGGGGACCGCGGATGCGCCCGCCGCCGCGGACAGAGAGAGCTCGGGAGCCAAAGTGCCCGAGGCGGCAACCGTGAGAGCTTGGCTGCGGCCTCAGGCGGACGCCAAACCACGAAGGGTCGGCGTCGTGACATGGGCATCGGAGACCGTTCGGTTTTTTCCGACACGCCATGGGGCGCTGGATCGAGGTCATAAGACAATTGTTTCGTTTGTCTACGATGACAGGCGCTCACCTTTTTGGTTACAGGGGGAGGCTTTTCAGTTACAAGGCGGTAATAATTTTGAGTGGTCAGGCTGGCTAGGTAGTTGCGTATGGCGAGGTGAATGGTTATCCGTATGGGTGATCGGTGCGTCGCATACCAACGCATGTGGGCGAGGGGCCTTCAAACGAGTCCGGGTCGTCGATGGTGCATATTCTGACGGTTGATGACGACGAGGCCATTCGGGACCTGGTCACTTCCTATCTGGCGGCGGAGGGGTATCGCGTGTCCGCCGCCGAGGACGCGTCCGCCATGTTCCGCATCCTGGCCGCCGAACCGGTGGATCTGGTCGTCCTCGACTTGCGTCTGCCCGATGGCGACGGCCTGGCCCTGGTGCGGGAAATTCGCGCCAATGACGATATCCCCGTCATCATCGTGTCCGGCAAGAACGCCGATATCGACCGAATCATCGGTCTGGAGGTCGGGGCCGACGACTATCTCACCAAGCCCTTCAACCCGCGCGAGCTTTTGGCCCGGATCAAGGCGGTTCTGCGCCGGGTCGGGGTGGGTGATTGCGCTCCCGCCAAAGTAGCGCCCCGCAACGGCACCCCGGTTTCGACGCCGCTGCCTGACGCCGTGCGCGCCGTGGTCGCCTTCGCCGGCTGGACGCTCGATCTCGCCGCCCAGCGCCTGAGGGCGCCGGACGACCGGGAGGTGGATCTGACCCGCGCCGAGTTCGCCTTGCTGTCCGCCTTCGTGCGGCGGCCGCAAAGGGTGCTGTCGCGCGAGCAACTTCTGGACCTCACCCACGGCGACAACGGCGAGGTCTTCGACCGTTCCATAGACGTGCTCATCCTGCGCTTGCGGCGGAAAATCGAGAAAAACCCGAGCCAGCCCAAGCTGATCCGCACTGAGCGCGGCGCCGGGTACATTTTCGATTCGGCGGTGCGCACCGCCTGACCGTGAGGGCCGCAGCGCCGCCTTACTACCGGCCTTGCAGGCCCTACTGCCGGCCTTGCAGATGGTGGCGCAGGGCTTCCACCGCGCAGGCGAGTTGGGCGTCGTACTCGTCTTCCTTGCCGTCCCGGTCGGGGGACGCCGCCGGCCGATCGGCCTTGGCCGCCGTTTTTTCCTTCTCGCGCTCGGCCGGGGGAGGGAGGCGCACGCCGGGGCAGACCTCCTCGGTGCGATAGGCGAGCGCGGCGACCTCGGGCGGGGCGGCTTCCTCGCACTGCTTGCCTTTCTGGTGCTCCTCCTCCGGCGGGTCCGACTTGCGGGTGGAACGGACCAGCACGTTGGGCGACACCCCGAAGCAGTCGACGTAGCTCTGGGTTGGCCGCAGATAACGGGCCGTGGTCAGGCGCAGGGCGCCGTCGTCGGGTAGCGGCGTGATGGTCTGCACCGAGCCCTTGCCATAGGAGCGCGTGCCGAAAACGATGGCGCGGCGGTAGTCCTGCAAGGCTCCCGCCACGATTTCCGACGCCGATGCCGACCCGCCGTTGGTCAGCAGCACGATGGGCAGCCCCCAGGCGATGTCGCCCTGGGTGGCGAAGTAGTCTTGGGCGTCGGCACTCTTGCGGCCGCGGATCGAAACGATGGTTCCCTTTTCCAGGAACAGATCGCCCACGGCGACGGCTTGGTCGAGCAGCCCCCCCGGATTGTTGCGCAGGTCCAGCACCAGTCCCGCCAGCTTGCCGCCCAGTTGCCGCTTGATCTGGGTAACCGCGTTCTGCACTTCGACGGCGGTCTGCTTGTTATTGAAGGTGGTCAGGCGGATGTAGCCGACCTCTCCTTCGACACGCCAGCGCACAGCCTGGATTTTCACCACCGCGCGCGTCAGGGTGACGTTGAAAGGAGCGCCCACGGGACTGCGCTGGATGGTCAGGCGGATTTGTGTGCCGGCGGGCCCCCGCATCCGGGCCACCGCGTCGTTGAGGTTCATGCCTTTGACCGGATCGCCGTCCAGGTGGGTGATCAGATCGCCGGTGGCCAGCCCGGCGCGTGATGCCGGGGTATCGTCGATGGGAGAAACCACCTTGATCAGGCCGGAGTCCTTGTCCAGCGTCACTTCCACGCCCAGCCCGCCGAACTGGCCGCGGATCTGGGTTTCCATGTCGCGGTAGTCCTTGGGGGTCAGATAGCTGGAATACGGATCCAGCGCCCCCAGCATGCCGTCGAGCGCCGCCTCGACCAGCGACTGGTCGGTGCGGTTCTTGTTTTCACGGGCTTCCTTTTGCAAGCCGGTGATGGCGTTGTCGACCAGTATCCGTGTTTCCATGGGGCGGACATAGTCGGTCTGCACCCGGCCCAGCACGTCCTGGAACAAGGCCATGGTGCGGTGCGGGTCCTCGGCACTCCGCCCGGTGGTAACGCGCGAGCGGTCGAACTCGGCGCTGAAGCGGTCGAGAGCGGCGTAGAGGTCGTCCTGGCCACTCCGCAACGATGCGGCTTGGGCGGCGAACGGCGTCACGGAACCGGCGCCGGCCAGCGCGAGCGACGCGGAACCCAGAAGCAAGGCGGCAAGCAAGCGACGCATGGAGATCCCCAAACCGTTCGCCGGTCATTCTTGGACAACGCGGGCGCGGACCGCAACCCTCCTTCGGCGTGCCGCCCGAGAGGATAGGCGGGGACACGGGAACACGCGCCGCCCTTCGTGCCATGTTTGCGTCGCCCAGGAGGCCGGCATCATACAATCCCCTTTCCACAGGCTCGGCGAACAGGCATGAATTACGCTAATTGAGCAAGGCTGAATCGGCTTTTCACACCGATGTTTCCGGGAGACCGCCCCTGTGACGTTAGCGCCAGCGCCCGTATTGCAACCCGTCCCCGAACGCGGGGTGAGAGCCTTTGACGGCGGTTCCCGGAGTTGAGCCGTCGATCATGGATCAATACGTGAACGAGCGCTCCTCCACCGAGCGCCCCTCCGCCGAGCGCCCCGCTTCGGAGCGCACCGGTACCGAGCGCGCCGCCGAACGACGGCGCCTGCGTCAGCGCCACAGCCTTCTGGGGGCTGTGGCGTTCACCGCCTTCGTGCTGGGCCTCATCGCCCTGTCGATCGAGGCGGTGGTAGGGGAGTTGGGCATTGTCCTGATCGCGTCGGTGCTCGCGGTGGTGGCGATCTTTCATC